>CALGYY010000300.1 GCA_937934705.1 uncultured Bacteroidota bacterium | reverse complement strand
TTAAGAAAGCAGTAGCCAAGAAGCCGGCCGTTAAGAAAGCCGTTGCTAAAAAGCCCGCTGTTAAGAAAGCAGTAGCCAAGAAGCCGGCCGTTAAGAAAGCCGTTGCTAAAAAGCCTGCTGTTAAGAAAGCAGTAGCTAAGAAGCCCGTTGCTAAAAAAGCAGTTGCTAAAAAGTCAGTTGCCAAGAAAGCAGTTGCCAAAAAGCCGGTTGCCAAGAAGAAGTAAGCTAAGAGCAATCAAAAAAAGAGGCTGTCCTAAAGGGCAGCCTTCTTTTTTTGTCTGATGTGCTTTTTTATCGGATCAGTGTTACATTTCCCTTTTTCACAAACATCTCATTGTTGAGACAGATCACCTCGCAATAGTAAACAAATACTCCCGGATCCAGAGCCTTGCCCCTGAAGGTTCCGTCCCAGCCGACCGATTGGTCATAGGTCTCAAAAACCTTTTCCCCCCATCTGTCAAACACCACAAGGTAAATATCATTGGCCTGCTGCGTGCGCAGGTAAAAGAGATCATTCTTATTATCTCCGTTTGGTGTAAATGCGTTGGGGATATAAATGTACGGCTCATCGCAGATCACATCAATCACGTAAATGGTTATAGTGTCAGTATACTCGCATCCGTAGGGATCAAGTATGCTCAGATAAAAAGTGGTGGTCACCGGAGGATTGACCATGGTATTAGCCGAACCGTTGTTGGCGACATACTGTGCGGGCGACCAGTTATAGGTACAGCCGTTAATGGGGGTGGCGTGAAGCCCTGTTGTCTGACCCTCATATATGGTATCATCATCGGCCCAGACTTCGAGACCTGCAAAAACGTAATCCATTATGATCATCGCTGAATCTGATGATGTACAGTTGTGACTGTCAGTAATGGTCACCACATAAGGCCCGCCCGTGCATAAACCTGTGGCCGGGTTTCCGGTTTGTCCATTGTTCCAGAGAAACTGATACGGTGGTGTGCTTCCTGAAACATTCAGGTTAATAGTACCGACACAGACTTCTTCGCAGGGGTTATTAAATACGCTGAGCGTATGGGTGAGGGGAGTCGGGTTGATCAGGTCAATGGTCTGAATGGCAATACAGGACTGTCCGTCAGTGATCGTCACACTGTATGTTCCGGCGCAGAGATTGAAAATGGTGTCGTTTGAAGATCCCGTACTCCATGAGTAAGAAAATGGTGCCGTTCCGTTTTGCGGAACCACTGAGGCCATACCGTTGCAGTCGTCATGACAAAGTGGTTGCTGAATCGCCGGAGCACCTGTGATCACTGCAAAAGCAACCTGTACGCTGTCAACTGCACTGCACCAGTTGTTGCTGACCATAATATAAAAGGTAGCCGGGCCGGTGATGGTCTGCGACATGCTGCTGTCCATCGGAGAGGAATTCAGCCAGTCAGTAAACTGTGGGTTGCTTGACCAGTGAAAGCTGGTGGCTCCGCCACTGCTGTTCGCGGTGAGATTAACAAGGCCGGTACAGGTGGTAGTATCGCCGTAAGGCCAGGCTTCGAGTGCATGCACAGTGACCGTTTGCCAGAGGGTATCCGTGCAGACTCCGTTCGAAACATAAACCGTATAGGTTGTGGTTTGTGCCGGGCTGGCGTAAGGGTTCGAGATTGTGGGATCCGTCAGTGTTGAGGCAGGTGTCCATGCATATGTTATGGTAGGATCTCCTGTAGGAGGTATGCCGATCTGAATATTATCTCCGGGACAGATATGCTCTTCAGGCAGCCAGCCAACGCTGTTCGAAAGTACCAGCAGGGGCCGTGTGATGGAATCTGCAAAATTGCAGGTTCCCGTATCCTGAACAATCAGGGTAACATAATAGGTCCCTGAGCTCGTATAAAGATGCGTGGGCTCAAATTGGTTCGAGCCGGTCCCGTCGCCGAAATACCACTGACTGGTGAAACCCGGACCACCGCTGACACTGGTGTTATCAAACATGACATTGCTTGGTGCACAGACCACGGGCGGCAATGCAAAATCCGCAACGATGATCGGAAGCATGAAATCAAGTTTGATGACCCCGTTATTACAGTTAAAGCTGTTGTTCGTATTCGAAACCGCGCCGGGCGTAGTCGGGAAATCCGAAATGCCTCCGCAGCCTGCGCAAACCGACTGGTAGATCCGGCCCATCCGGTCGAAACGCGATGTCCCGCCGTCTACATGTTCCGAAGAAGATCCGCCGAAAAAGCTGGCATAATCCAACGCGCTCGCGTCGTCCTTGATCACCATAAAATAATAATCGCTGCCGTCAGTAGTCGTCTGAAATGCGCCGCCCGTAACAGGGAGTCCTGTCGTCCCGCCGAAAGAATTCACACTTCCTCCCCATGCAGATAAATAGATCTTGTCGCAAAGATCCACAAGGAAAGCTGTGGGAGAAACATCCGGACCTCCGTTGCCCGTTCCCCAGGCCGTGCTCCAGACCAGTGTATCCAGCCGCGAGTTCATTTTCGATATGAACTGTCCGCCATTGGTGATATACCAGGCCGCATTGGTCACCCAATAATTCCCCAAAGCGGACGTTTGTCCCAGTGTGTAAATATTTCCGTAATTGTCGTTCTCCACAAAATAGGTCTGGTCATAAACTGAGCTCCCCCAATAGGTGGAATGCATGATTTGCGATCCGTCACCGGCAATGTGTGTGATATAACCGTCCGAACTTCCGCCCTGGTAAGAAGGTTTGAGAACTCCGGGTGTGGTCGGGAAGTTCGTGGAAGTGGTGCCTCCTGCGACATAAATGTCTTCATTGTGATCGACCAGAATGCTGTAAACGGCGTCATTCCCGCTTCCTCCCAGGTAGGATGACCAGATAATATTGGTCAGGTTATTATCCATTTTTACAAGCAACCCATCCTGTGTTCCCCCGGCATGTGTCTGTTGAAAAGAGCCTGCCGTTATCGGAAAGTCGGTCGAAGCTGTTGTGCTCGCTATGTAGATATTGTTATTGACATCAATCATGATCTCTCCACGCACATCATCTGCGTAGTTATAGCGCAAGGGCGCCTGTGTGTTCAGCCCGTCGTTTCCTGTTCCCCCGAGGAAAGTGGAAGCGATCAGACCTGTGCCACTGCTGTTGAATTTTGTTACCACAATATCACTACCCGTATAATTCAATACATAGGTCAGGGTATAGGCCGTTCCTCCGTTATAGGTCTGGTCATATGCATTAGCGGTGACCGGATAATCTGAACTGGAGGTGGTGCCGAGAACAAATAACTGATCATAGCTGTCCACGATGAGACTGTTCGGAACCTCCGTGCCTGATCCACCCAGATAGGTCGAGTAGATCATGGTGTGTCCGGTCGTATCATATTTTGAAATGGCAATATCGCAGCTTGCTCCGCCGTATGAGATCTGATAAGCGCCCAGGGTAACCGGATACCCGACACCAAAGACATTCCCGCCGGCATAGAGAAAACCTTTGCTGTCGTAAGTTGCTGTATAACCCCAGTTGTCAGCGGTTGAACCACTGTATGATGAAAAGATCAGCACGGGATCAATTACCAGCGGGTGCTGCCTGTCATAAGAACCCAATTTGAAAGACACCTGATTTCCGCGCACACGAAAACGGCATGATACTTCCTTTCTGTTTCCGTCAATGTCCTGATATGCGAAAGGCTTAAGCTCAATCACCTGGTTTACGCTGGTTTTAATGTAAAGATTATCGTTTACAAGCGAAAGATCATCAATCCCGCTATACTCTATGCTGATCTGTCCGGGATCTGCACCGGCCTGCAACAGGAAATCATACTTGAGTAAAAAATCTTTTTCATAGATCCGCAGATCCACTCCGGGGTACAATGACTGATACTGCAGCCGGGTGTATTTCTTCACAGATGAGGCCCATTTCTCAGGATCACTGCCCAGGTAGTAATTGACGAAATCGGGGGTTTCTCCCCGGGCTTCAATTTGAACATCCGGGTTGCATCCGTTGAACGTAACTCGATAAGCGTGGTACCTGACAATGTCCTGCGGACGGGCTGCGAGTTTTCGCTTCTCATCTCCAAGATACTTGAAATGCATCAGATCGTGAACGGCATCCTGGTCGCGGAATGCGAAGGTAAAAAAACCCTTGCTCAGGAACATCGCACCTCCGCCAATATCTGCCTTATAACGGACTTCTTTCTCCCACTGACCCTTATTCTCGGTGAATTCGAGCCGTCCGGATCCGATCGTATCTTTCTGAGCGGACGCCAGTAAAGGAATCAGAAATAGGAGAACACTGACAGGTATGACCCTGCAGAAAAGAGGAAAGCACTGCATAAGTTTATGCTTTCGTTAATAATAACAAAGGTATTGAAAAAATGCGAAATATAAAAGTTTCAATACCACTATTTTTCTTCCGTATGGTTCATGTACTGCTGACGTTGTAAAAATACCAGAAGTTGCCTGGAGAAGTTCAGGTTGTCTTTGTGAGTATACCTCTTTTGAGTGAAGATTTGGGCCAGCGTCTTCAGTTGGTTCTCCTCAAGCAGTCTCGCCGTCAGCGGGAGTGCTTCCTTTTCACTGTAGATCGAATTAATTTCATCGGGAGAAAAATTCTCATAGGTCTCCTGGTGAACAATGGCCCGCAAGGGCAGGCGATCTGTCAATCCCGGATCTTCAGCAGGATATCCGAGCACCAGTGTAGTTACCGGAACAACGGCCGGTGGGCATTTCAGTATTCCGGAGATTTTCTCGGCCATGTAGGTGGTCGTCCCCAGATAACAAATACCCAGTCCCAGAGACTCAGCAGCAACCGCAGCATTCTGGGCCGCCAGTAAGGCATCAATGGCGGCAGTAAAGAAGCTCAGGAAGTTATCATAGCCCGGTTCGGCTTCACGCTGATGACACCAGAGGTTGAAACGGTTGAAATCCGCACAAAAGGTCAATATTACAGGCGCTTCCAGCACCATTTGTTGCTTAAAATGACATTCCCACAACTGTTTCCTGATTTCAGCATCTTTGGTCACAATAATACTGTATACCTGCATATTCCCTGTTGTAGATGCGCGGCTCGCTGACTCAAGAATGATCTGCAGATCATCCTCCGGAACATCCCGATCTGAATAATTCCGGATACTGCGATGATGCAGCAGGGTTTTGATGGTCTCGTTCATCATGATTCCTTTTTCGGTTTATACTTTGATTCCTGTAAGATCTTCTGAGAGTCCTTCTCCTTTATGATGTCCTGAATTTTCATCTCAGGGTTCTCCCTGACATAGGCCCTTACAATCTGCCATCCTGTCCACAAGGCAATACGCGGGGGACTCTGGTTCCCGAATGTGGTGGTAAAAGGCCCGTCAGCAAAAAACTTCAGGAAACTCTCATGCTTCTTACTATATAGCAGCTTGTTATCAATGAAAAAAGCCCAAACCTGCCCCTCATTCCTCTGACACCATTCCATCCACTCCGGTTTGTATTTGATCTTGACGCTGTCAGGCGTGCCCGGCATAGTCAGATCGAGGAAATAATAAACCTTTCCCATACTGATCATCTGATCCAGAAAAGTGGGCTCACTGTTCTCCTGATTGCAGCGGACAATCGCAAGCTCTTCCATACAATCTCTGGCTATATATGCCCCTTCCATCCAATGAGCCTTGTACGCAGGCACTCCGTATCGGGCATAAAAAGGGAAGGATTTCCCCAGGTAAAGATCCAGGGCAATGATAATGGCACTGTCTGCATTCTTAATAGGAGCTGCAAAATCACCACCTGATACATAAGTATATACTTTTGGCGGTTCCCAGTCCGGATAATAGTATTTATAATAACTAAAAGAAACAGATAATTGCCTTGAGAGATCTTGCAGATCAGGATATCTGCTGACACATTCCTTATAATTGCTGATGATGATCGGGTCCGTGAGATAATCCCTGAGCTGTTTCACGTTCTGAGGATCGTCGAGGTCAGCAGCAAGAAAAAGTTCATAATCCCCCTGTATGGATTTTAAACCATCAGCGAGCGAATCCGTGTTTAGACTGAACAAGGCCTGCTCATATCGCCTAATGTCAACCTTAACCCGGGGAAGCTTGTTTTCCGCAATATCGGGATCAAAGTTATCCGATTGCCGGTCATGATCGCAACTGCATGAAACAAGAAAGAGCAGCACAACGACCGGGATAAAAAGGGAACGCATTATTTTCATAAGTCAGGTTAGGAGAGTATTATTCATCAGTCGGGAAGAATCATGGGCAAAATTAGTAAAACTATCGGGGCGGGTTGATTGCTTTGCTTTTTGTTTTGTACTTTTGCCTGTCAGAAGGCCCAGATGTCGAACCAATCCTTCATACCCATGAAAACATTCAAAATGATCCCCGTTGTGATCTTGCTTCTGTTGAGCTTACAACTTCATGCTCAGGACCGCTCCTATCATTTCGGTCTGCACTGCTCCCCAAACCTCAGCTGGATTAAACCCGATGTTGAGGAAGTGATCTACAAATCCAACGGAACAATGGTTGGGGTTTCTTATGGCGGAATCTTCGAAAATGAATTTACCCCCAATGTGGGCATTATTACCGGCATCAATGTATTACATACCGGCGGGCACCTGAAATACCCCCACGCTACGACACTCGAAATTGGCGGAGTTTACACCCCCGATACCGGCACTCTCGAAAGGAAATACACCTTGCAGTACATCGAAATTCCCCTGATGATCAAGGGCTCTACAGGGGATATACTGGGGAATTTCTCCTTTTACGGACGCTTCGGAGTGGGCTCAGGATTCAACATTAAAGCCCGGGCTCACGATGAATACCTGAGTGATAATAGTACTACTGGAGAAAAAATTTCGACAGCCAACCAGAACGCCAAAAAAGAGGTCAGCTTTTTCAGGGAATCCCTCATTATCGGGATCGGTGCAGAATACAGACTGGGAAAAACAGCGACTGCGCTTATGGGATTGACATTCAGCAACGGTTTTACCGATATCCTGAAATCATCCTCCTCTGTGAAACCTGCCATCAAGGAAAAAGCCCGTTCGAATTATGTTGAACTGAACATCGCTGTGATGTTCTGATCCTCCGGAAAATGAGGATCGCACTGGCTCAGCATAATTACCACATTGGTCACTTTGATTATAATACTGACTGTATTATAAGTACCATCCGGCGGGCTGAAAAGGAAAAAGCCGATCTGGTGGTTTTCGCCGAATTGGCCGTATCCGGTTATCCACCGAGAGACTTCCTGGAATATCGTGATTTTCTTGAACGCTGCACACGCTCACTGGAAAAGATCGCCTCGTCATGCCGGAATATTGCAGCAATCGTCGGGTGTCCGGTCCCCAATCCGGATATCAAAGGTAAAAACCTCTTCAATGCTGCATGTTTTCTTTGGAAAGGAAAGATATGGTCAACCCATCACAAGGCCCTGTTGCCCACTTACGATGTGTTCGACGAATACCGCTATTTTGAACCCGGAAGGAGTTTTTCCTGTGTGGAGTATCTTGGGAAAAAACTCGCCATCACTGTGTGTGAAGACCTTTGGAATGTCACCGATGACCCCATGTACGTTTTGAACCCCATGGATGAACTGGTGAAATCAGCACCGGATATGATCATCAATATCGCAGCCTCCCCTTTCAGTTACCTTCAGGCGGAAAAGCGGTTGTCCATCCTCCGGGCCAATACCCTGAAATACGGAATACCGCTGGTTTACGTCAACCATGTCGGCGCACAGACCGAGCTGCTTTTCGACGGCGGATCACTGGCCTTAGACAGCAAAGGAAAGCTGATCGCTCAACTGGATTTTTTCGCAGAGGACTTTCTGGTCGTGGATATGGGCAATGAAGGTCAGGCAAGCGAAAATGAATTTTGTGAGATACCGCGCACACAACTGATTCACGATGCTCTCGTAATGGGGATACGGGACTATTTCTCGAAACTGGGTTTTAGTAAAGCCATCCTTGGTCTCTCGGGAGGAATTGATTCTGCAGTAACTCTCGCTCTGGCCGCCGAAGCCCTGGGCCCGGAGCACGTAAGAGCGGTGCTTTTGCCATCCAGGTATTCATCGGATCACTCCATTGAAGACGCAGTGGAACTGGCAGAAACGCTCGGATGTCCTTACAATCTGATTCCCATCGAAAGCGCTTTTCAGGCTTTTGAATCCATCCTGAACGATGTTTTTGCCGGAACAGAGTCTAATGTTACCGAGGAAAACATCCAGGCCCGTATACGGGCTGTTATCCTGATGGCCCTGTCAAACAAATTCGGATATATCCTCCTGAATACGTCTAATAAAAGTGAAGCCGCCGTAGGCTACGGTACCTTGTACGGTGATATGTGCGGAGGCATCTCTGTTCTGGGCGACGTATACAAAACCCAGGTTTACGAACTGGCCGAATGGATCAACAGGGAAAAGATCATCATTCCCCGGCGCTCGATCAGCAAACCCCCCTCAGCAGAACTGCGGCCGGATCAGAAAGACTCAGATTCACTTCCCCCCTATCCTGTACTTGACAGCATTCTTTTCGAATACATTGAAAACACCAAAGGTCCGGTTGAAATCAAAGCCATGAGCTTCGACCCCGATACAGTCGACCGCGTCCTGAAACTGGTCAATACCAACGAATATAAAAGATATCAAACCCCGCCTATCCTCAGGGTTTCTCCAAAAGCATTCGGAATGGGCAGAAGGTTGCCCATTGTTGCAAAATACCTGTCCTGAAAATTAAATATTGATCGCTTCCACTGATTTGACTTCAGGCACGGCTTTCAGCATGGCCTGTTCAACCCCGTTCTTCAATGTCATCATACTCATCGGACAAGAACGGCAGGCTCCGTGAAGTTCAACATTTACAATATTGTCATCAGTGAGTTCAATAAAACTGATCGACCCTCCGTCAGCCTCAAGATAAGGCTTGATCTGATCTATAACTGCTTTAACTTTGTTTACAAGTTCGGTTCTCTCTTCGTTCATGACAACTAAATTTATCGTTTATACCTTATTATTTACATGGTTTAACATCCGTCATTTCAGTGAAAGCATTCCAAATGGATATCTGCTGCGAAACAGCCTGTGCCAGCTCTAAAAAAGCCTTTCCTTCCTTTGTTTTACTGTCAAGTGCGACCGGGACTCCCTGGTCACCCGACTCACAAATTCCCTGAACGACAGGGATCTGCCCAAGCAAAGGCAGCCCGCAAGCCTCAGCGAGTCGGGTCCCCCCATCTTTTCCGAAAATGAAGTACCTGTTATCAGGCAGTTCTGCAGGTGTGAACCACGACATGTTCTCAATCAATCCCAGCACCGGAACACGAATGCCGTCCTGACGGAACATATTCACCGCCTTGAGCGCATCAGCCAGTGCAACCTGCTGAGGAGTAGTAACTATTGCTATTCCGGCCATTTGATAAGTTTGTGCCAGGGTCAGATGGATATCTCCGGTTCCCGGAGGAGTATCAATGATCAGGTAATCAAGCTCTTCCCAGTCCGTATCCGAAATGATCTGCTTCATCGCACTACTGGCCATTGGCCCACGCCAAATCAATGCCTTCTCCGCATCCACCAGAAAACCTATGGAATTCAACTTCACCCCGTACTTCACCAGGGGCTTCATCATGGGCTTTCCATCTCGCTCGAAAATCTCCGGTTTTGCATCTTCCAGTCCAAACATCAGCGGAACAGATGGCCCGTAAATGTCAGCGTCGACAAGCCCCGTGCGTGAACCTGTCATAGCCAATGCCACCGCCAGATTGGACGCTACTGTGCTTTTTCCAACACCCCCCTTCCCTGAAACCACCGCAATAATATTCTTAACTCCAGGTAGCCTCTGCTTCTCCGACGGGACTGCCTTCTGGGTACTGACCCTTGAAGTCATTTCCGGCTCAACGATCAGCTCAGACGACAGTCTGTGAATGGCATCAATGCAATCCTGTCGGATTTTATTCTTCAGCGGACAAGCCGGAGTGGTCAATACGACTTTAAAAGTGACCTTTTTCCCCTCTGTCTTAACGTCCTCAATCATCCCCAAACTCACCAGATCACGCTTCAGATCAGGATCCATGACTGACGATAAGGCTCCAAGTATCTCTTTATCTGTAATTTCCATTGAGAATACTGTTTTAATTTAGATTTTGTAAAATTACTGCCTTTTCGGAAACAACAATGTTAATGTCTGGTTATTATCAGTTGATCATGATGAAAACTGAGTTCCAAGATGAGCGGATGATCCCCAAAGGGGGGAGCTTCAAACAAAAAGATCCCTGTGTGCTTCGC
>CALGYY010000299.1 GCA_937934705.1 uncultured Bacteroidota bacterium | reverse complement strand
TTCAGACGTGTGCTCTTCCGATCTGATCAGGTAATACAGGATAGAGCGGTCAGGAAGGTAGGCCGCAGTTCGTTTCAACTGGGAGGGGTAGGCCGGGTGTTTCTGCTCAAAAAGGGTCTTCACACAAAGCAGATGCGCCGTCTGGCACCAGGGATATTGTCGGGCGAGAGCTTCCATGTCGCCGGCAGCAGCAGCTTTCAGCGCAAGCGGATTTTTAATGTATTCCAGCAGTCTTTGCGCATCCATGATTTACCAGTTTACGACCGCCTTATTGAAAATATCTTCCACCAGATATTCATTCACCTGCTTGATCACATCGTCCATTTCCGAAAGAGGCTTGCTGCTTGGATAATCGGCGTAACGGGAAAAGGTGGTCTCAAAGTTCTGGGTCTCATCAAGTTTGTTGGCGAACCGGATATTGACGGTGATGGTCAGACGGTTTTGTGCCGCTGTTTCATTGGCCTGTATCCCGAGGGGTGTGGTGGTATAATTCACGATCTCCCCGGCAATATTGAGATCTCCTCCGCTGTTCACCAGTGAGAGCCGGGTTTGCCCTGTGAATTTATCCTTGATGGCATCAGTCAGTTGCTGGCTCAGGGTGGGGATCACCAATGGGGCATTGTTGCGGATGAACTGAACCGACACGGTTTTGGCGTCCGGATGCACGTTTCCGCCTGTAAAACTAAAACTCACCCTGCATGAAGCAGCTGTAAGCATCAGCACTGTTATGATCAGTATTTTATATCCCGCCCTGTGCATATCCTGTATCGGAAAATGCAAAGGTAATAATAAATTACAGCACCACTTTCCTCTATTGGGTGCTCAGCAGGGGGTAATAATTCTTCTGGTAGAATACCAGATTGGCGCCGAAATGCACATTGATGTTTCTGATGGCATAAGGCA
Source organism: uncultured Bacteroidota bacterium (assembly GCA_937934705.1). Classification (GTDB taxonomy): domain Bacteria; phylum Bacteroidota; class Bacteroidia; order Bacteroidales; family CAIWKO01; genus CALGYY01. The sequence goes on along the minus strand of CALGYY010000299.1, from coordinate 13,921 downwards.
TTGCTCCGCTGAAAATATTATCGGTGGTCAGGAAGAATTGGAAGGGTCCGAATTTGAGTGCCGCACCAAATCCGAAATTAAGCCAGCTCCTGTTGATGTAGGAATAATTGACCGCGATGCTCAGTGCTTTTCCGAAGCGGTGATAATAACCCAGGCTGAAGGCCGGATGGACGGTACCCTTGAATATCTCGAGACGGCCGGTGAAACTCAGCTTATCTTTTGCATTAGGAGTATAAAACCCGCTGATGTAAATGATGGGGTTCAGCGGTTCCCAATAGGCATTGTATGTCGTATCGAGCTGATAATACTTGGCCACCGAATCCAGCAGATCGTTCAGCACCTCCTTGCCATCAGTAGTGTCATCCTTCCGGATCCAGTCGTTGATATCAAGCCCTTCAAAAACAAAGGTGGTATCAGGACTTTTATAATTCCGGGCTCCGGTTTTCCAGTGGATATAACCAAAATCAATAGCGGATGCTGCCACACTGAAGCGTTCGTTAATCTTGTAATTCACTCCCACATCAAGTGCACCTCCCATGTTCGACCAGTTGAGCAAATAATTACGGATGGACACATCCTGTCCGAAGTCCTTGCCATCGGTAGTATCTTCCAGAAAGCGAATCAGATCCTCACTGGCCGCAGCATTGATATGCATTCCACTGTTGGCCGTGAAGTCGTAATAATCTTCATGAATCCCCAGTGTGGCCTTTGATTTCTTCGTCCAGATATTGCTTTCACCAAACAGCAGTTTAGCGCGGCCCCCGACCGTCCATTTGTCATCGATCTGGTTGGAATAACCCAGGGCCAGCTCACGGTAATGGCGCCAGTCCAGTCCTAAACCATTGAAGCTCGCTTCACCGCCGATATACTGACTGTTCCCGTACCACGCCATCGATACCAGGTCTTTTGGGTAGCAGAAACGCATATTGATTTTTTCATAGAGTCCGATACTGATGTAATGCGTACGCTTGATCTTCATGCCGAATGACAGCAGCTCCATGTTGACTTTGGCCTCGATATAGTTTTTCTTGCCGAGTTTGTCAATCACATTGCCGAGATCGATATATTGTGAATCTACGCTTACAAAGCGCACGGCGTGGTTATAAGCAAATCCGTTATTACTGGCACCCAGATAAAGCGATGGCAGAACAGGCAGTCCGATGGGCAGGATCCCAATGTGGATCTTACAGTCGGGCAGCAATGCCGGATTGTTGTAATTACTCTGTGGTATGCTCTGCATGGGGTAAATGGTGAGGTCATGCTGGGCATATGTTTTGAAAGCCGATCCTGACAACAGCAGCAGGAAGAGGCTGAATGCAAAGGCTGTTCTTTTCATTATCTCTGTGTTGTCAGATTAGAATTCAACTTTAAATTTCGCACGTGCGGCCAGTCGCACATCCAGGAAGTAATCCGAATAGATCTTCACGATCTGTGTCCCGTTATAGATTGTGGCAAGCTTGGCGACCACGATCACCTTCTTGGTGGGCTCCAGATTCATGAGCCTGGGCTGCTCGATGGTGGTTTCCACCAGGGCATGTACTGATCCGGTTACCCGGTAGTCAGGTGCGGCACCGACCGGTGCAGCGTTGATGACCTGTTGTGCCGGGATCAGTAATGAATCAAGGATGACCATATTTTCGTCAGCGAAATACAACTGCATCATGCCATCCACCGGAAAGCCGTTCTCCGTATTGATCCGGAATTGCATATACTCCACCATATCCAGTTCCGCATCTTCACCGAAGCTGAAATCCAGGGTATCGGCCAGTCTGAAATCCCAGGCTTTGCCGTGTAATGGAAGCTCGACCTGACAATCGATGATCAGGCGGTTGGTGTCGATCACAAAATTGGAACTCGGGCCACCCGCCGGGTTGGTCAGACCATTGATGTCCACGACAAATCTCTGCGGCGCGATATTCACTGCATTGCGCACATTGCTGTTGTTCTTGTCAAGCGTATAGGAGGTGGTCACCGTTTGCCCGATCTGGGTGATATTCGGAGCATTGATCGTCCATGGGTTGGGGTAGCCGCTGAGGACAACCTGATAGGGAGGATTGACATCCGAATCGGCCCTGAAATTGGTCAGTGCGAGGCTGATCGGGATACCCATTGAGTTATAGGCATACATGTGTATGAAGGGGTTTTCCCAATCAATGATGCCATAGATATTGTTTTCAAAGATCCTCAGGTTCACCGTATCATTGGGCAATGAAAAGCCTGCTTGCTTGAAATCTCCGTACAATGCATGGAAAGAAAGTATTTCGAAGGACTCGTTCAGGTTGAATGAATAGGGTGAATTGTTAGCGCTTCCGTTACCGTGTATGGTTACTGTATAGGTAATATCAATGGCATTTACATTAGGCAGGGTATTATTGAAAATGATCTCGTACCCTGAAAGGTCAATGTCGACATTCAGCGGGGAACCGACGGTGTAATCTATATTCCGGCTGAATGGCACACCCCCGAGGGTTGCCGAAGGAATGGAGATGTTGATGGTTGCATCATGATTCATGTTTGCTGAGTTTACCGAAAAAGAGAGGTATCCACCAACAATTCCTGCTTCCATGGGGTTGAGGATGGCCCGGTCGATCTGCTCGCCGTTAGGCATAGTGAACGAGTAGGTGCGCGTATAGGGCGGTGCTGTAACATCACCGCTGAGGGTTCCGCCGCCGACGCTGAAGTTAAAGCTTGTGTTCACATTCTGGTCCGGAATGGCCAGCATTTCCCCTGCTGTCCTTGAAAAAACCTGATTCCAGTAAACCAGGTAAAGAAAATGGGTGTTGTCCTCAACAAACAGGTTGTTATGATCCCAGTCGTTAAGAATGTCCTTCATCGTCATCTTACTGTGTACCAGGGGTGCACAAACATCAGGGTTCCATTCGTCAGGAACCGAGATATTCTCGAAGTCAAAGCGGTTCTTCCAGCAGGCGCTTAACAGGATGAGGCAAAGAACACACATCACTGCAGTCACACGCCATTTTCTGAGGAGCCGGATTTTCGCGGGGGAAAAGAACTTTGTCATGGCTTAGTGAATTAGAGTAAATAACATCAAGCAAAAATAAGATATTTTTGACTCCTTCGGCAGACGGGCCAAAATAACTTCCCTAATCACTGGTCAGTTCGACCAGATAATAAAAATAAAGTCTGTGTTCCCACACTGCGGCAAGTGATGGTGCCCCGTTGACCTCGAACGCACCCTGCACAAAGTGGGCGCTCCCCTTTAATTGTCTGCTTACAGGGGCCATTCCCTTTTTGCTGACAACGATGATGCAGGCGCTGTCGGCCCCTGCAATTCCGTAACAGGGATAAGGAGAGTCAATCGTGAATCTGTGCAGTGTACCAATGGTGGTGAAAGGCAGCTCCAGCTCAAACATCTGTTTCAGGTTGACATCATAAACCGAGATAATACCTGAATCCGCAAATATATAATCCTTCAGCCCGTTGGCATCAAAATCATCGTAAAGGAAGGCGTGACCCGGACTTCGTTCCTTCAGGCTGATGGTTTCCCAATCACCGCTGGCATTCACCCTGACGATCCTGCCCCTGTGATCGGTAGTAATGATCCTGGAGTTTTTACCATCGGGATAATAGGAAAATCCGCTGTTCGCAGCGTGTACAAACTCCGTCGTGTTCGGGCTGAAAGCAGGCTGTCCGCGACGATCATAATAGTGGCACATCCCGTTGCCATCAGTCACGATCAGAAAGTCCTGTGACCCCATTCTGACATAGGAGGGTACTCTGCTTACGGCAGCTCCAATGCGGGGGGATTTCCAGCCGGGCAGGCTCTGACCCCCGGCCTGACAGGCGTGAAACACATGATCGTCTCCAACCCAGTAAATGCGGGGATCCGTCCCGTCACCGGGCACCCATGACCATACAGGAGAAGATGCGGGTGTTTTCAGCTCAAGCGGAAAGCCCCGAAAGAGCTTACCCCGGGGGGTGAGGGCAAATATCTTTTTCCTCGTGTTGAATACGACCAATTTTGTTTTTCCTCCCTGTGTTTCGAGCAGCAGCGGGTTTCCCATCAGGGGACCACCGGCATCAAACGTCCAGTTTCTCCTGCCGATCAGGTCGAAAAAATACACCCTGCCATTCAGGTCAGCAACCACAAATCCACGCTTGCCCTCTTTTGAATCACTGATAAACAATGGCCCTGCAACCAGTCCGGTATCTGCCACCGCTTCCCAGATGGCCGGGTTTTCATCCCTGTAGGATGGATTGTGACGAAGGTAAATATTGGTGTAGATCCGTTCGCCTTCAGGAGAAAACTGTATGGCGCAAGCCTGAAAGTTCCTCAGGGCCGCCAGTCGGGGCTCAACCGAACGGCGGAATCCGGCCGAGAGGTAGTCCTCCATCAGTTCGAGGGATTTCCTCACATTCACATAAATGCAAAGAGAACTGAGCTCTGAAACATTATCCGTGAAGGAAATATAATTCTCGTTTTGCTTCAGTGTTTTTCCCGACATGGCCGATGCGGCGAAATTCCTGAGGGCCAGGGGGGAATTCCCCATGATCACGTAATCATCGTAAAGGAGAAAATAGTTTTCCGTGAGTCCCGAAAACACTTTCCCAAACAAAGCAGGAAGCAGTCCGGGAAGGTCTATTTTCCGGATCTTCAGCACTCCCGTATCCGCATCTGCATCATCGTCCGGCGATGATATTGATGCGAGGGCATCTGCAGCTTTGATCCGGTTGGCCATTCTGAAAACAGCATAGGTTTCGGGCTTCAGATTCTGACCGGGCATGCGTGTAACCACTAAAGCCGCTTCTTTCCCCATCCATGAAAAGAAACATTCTTCAGGAGTGGTTCCAAATTTTTCCTGTAAGACCAGGGTCGGATCCGGAAAGCGAGCTCCCGATCCCCTGCTGAATGTGCGGTGATGTTCTGAGTACATTTTAAAATCGTCGTTGCCGATAAAAATCATGACAGCCGTATTAAAAGGTAATACGGATGGCAGTGAATTTTTCTGGGGCTCCGAATTCCTGAGCAGAGAAAGATAATCTTCCTCAGCGCAGGCAAAATAACCACTGAGGTTCAACTCATGTTCTCCCAGGCTGAGATCAAAAGCGCCCCACTGGGCAACACTCCCCATGAAGTCAGCAAAGTCCTGATGTTCCTGTGCCAATAAAGAATCGAGTTGCCCTGATACTACAGGCAGATTCAGATACAGGTTGGCATCTACATTTTTTCCCGTTGTCCCGGCAATTTTCCTGAAGTCTTTATCATTCTGCAGGGCATTTCCCTCCTCCATCACCCTATACGAACGCCGGGTAAGGGAAGCATCGTAGCTGGCCATCCACACGCCTTCTCTCAAGGCATAGGTGAGTACCTTCCCGTCGCCTGTTTTCACCCCTGTCAATACCACTCCATCCTCGTTTCTTTCTTCAAGCCGGATCTTTTCTCCGTATGATTCAAGGATGAATTCCCGAATCTCAGTCTCATAGTGTGCCCCCGGAAGGTTCATGAGATAAAGATATGAGGCCTCTCCCTTTTCATTGTAAATGCAGCACACCCAGAGAGCGCATCCTGAATAAACCTCTGCCATTTCAGAATGAATTCGCAGCAGGCTGTCTGTTTCAGACGCGTCCTCCCACCATGATCCCGCGATACCCCCCTGCATTAACGCTCCGCTTAATGCGTGATCCGGTCCGGCCTTTTTGAGGAAGGCTTCTGCATTTCTGAACTCGATATACCAGGCTGTTTCGGGGGGAATAGCATCCTCTGGCGAACGCAGGGGTTCCCTGAGCCTCATCACTACATACCAGGCCGCCGCCAGAAACATCAAAACAGCCAATGCCAATGCAACTGTCAGGATGGTTTTCTTTGCCGGCATGACCGAACCCATTGCCATTTTTCTTTTTTTTCAAAATTAATCCTGCTGAGTTCAACAGAGTCACCCCATGAGGCTCAATTCTCAACATAACGCTGTTAACAGGCAAAAAAAAAGGGCCTCGTTTCTTCAAACAAGGCCCTTCTGGTACTAAACTTTTTTACCGTGCGATCCCCATACGGACATCTCTTGAATAATGTTTCATGTAACCGCAGCGAGGGCTCGCGCAACCAACGATAGAGATGACAACAGCTACTAAAAAGACAATGGATAAAATTCTAGTGTTTCTGTTGCCGCTGGTTTTTTTCATATTGTGAATTTTAGTTGAACAATAAAGCAAATATAGTTAAAAAAACTCATAAGTCAACTAAATCTTTAACAATTTTTTAGTAATTCTCAATGACGGGGCATTTAGCTGAAGGAAGTAAACGCCTGAAGGTACTGTTTGACAAGGTATTACAAAATCAACAGCTCCTGCCTGAAAGTTTTCAACAATCGAGACTGTTTGAATATTTCCAAGCATATCCAGGATACTGATTTCCACCGGACCCGATACGGGGAGATAGCCCGAGATGCGGACTTCGTCACTGGCCGGATTGGGATAAACGCTGATCTCAGCATTGGCTTCTTCTTCCGGTACAGAAACAAGCACTTCACCGAAATTAGGACGCAGCAAATAATTGCCATTGAACTGGGGATAGGAATTGTCGGTGGTTGTCCATGGTACACCGGTAAAATACAGCCAGCTGGTCTGCGGAGTATAGGTATTCAGGCAGCGTGCCAGTTTAATATTCACGCCAAGCTCAAGCAATCCCACGAAGTACTGTCCAGCCGGCAAATTCAAAGGGGTGGCCAGTTTAATATTATGCCAGTGAGGCAGGGTGTCCGGAGGAACAATGGAATAAAGGGGAGACTGATACAACAAATTGGTTGGCACTCCTCCAACGAAGTCATAAACCACCACGTGCATGGTTTCAGTTCCAAGCATATTAACCCCGCTTGCTCCAAGATAAAAGCTCACAGATGTCAGCACATCCGCTGAACTGAGAGTGAAAGAGCTTCCCAGTGCACCGCCGGTTCCATCACCAATCCCGAGTGTACCCCCTGCAATGCCGTTATCACGTGCAAAAACAGAGTCCGAAATCTCAACAGATAATGAGTCTTCATTATTGAGAAGATTCATATCCGTTTCCGTAATACTTGCTGTATAGAGCAGATCAAAGATGCCTGTTGTTACAGGTGTCCATGAGGTTGTTGTTGAAACAGCAGCATCAGCACCAACCGCGATAGTTGCAACCGGGGCAGAAGCTCCGGTCCACACGTTGGTTATGCCATCATTCACCACAACATTCATAGTAGCGTTGGTTACGGCCGTGGGGCCGACATTATCTATGACTCCGCTGAAGGTGTAAGGCGTGAACTGCGAAGTCGGATAAATAGTGTATTCGGGTGCATTTGTTGCAGTCATGTCCACATCGTAAGTGCCGGCAACGGGATGATTGAATTGTACCAGGTCAATGCCGATATAATTGCTATTCGCCCCCGAAGGTCCTCCGTTGGTAACATAATAGCGGAAAGCAAAACGTCCCTGGGTAGGGGCACCCAGACCTGAGATGGTTGCAGTGTATTCAGTCCATACCTGGGGGTATCCGTTTGAAACCAGAGTCGAATTAACGGTAAGCAGGAGGGTCGTGAAGTCTCCCACCGATGTTGATGTTGCACCAACGTTGGTACTGGTCCCATTCGTGCTCATCCTTACTTCAAGCCTGTCAGCCCATGTAGATCCGGTACCTGTGCGGGTCCAGAAAGACAGTACATCTCCGTTTTCAATCATCACGGCAGGCGTAATCAGCCAGTTGCTGATGGTTCCGGTTCCGGCCGTGTTATTGAAATTCGCACCAATGTACGAAGTATCTACTCCTTCGTAAGCAGGAAAAACAGTAGCGTTTCCAATAAACCAACTGGTTGTTCCCAGGGGGCTGCTGAGGTTCTGCATATTCCAGCCCAGACCGGTAAGTGCTGCCACTGAGGCAAAGTGCTCATCAATCAAAAAAGCCTTGCCTCCGCTTTGCTGATGAGGAATTGGTTTCTCCAGGGAAGGACTATTAATGATTCTCGAAGTGTACTGATCGCTGCCGGAGTACCACTGAGATCCGGAGCTGATGCTTTGCTGAGCCATTGCTGCAGCAGTTGTCAACAGTGCAGCCATTAGAGTAATAAATACTTTTCTCATAATTAGTTGAATTTGTTAGTATTGTGATTTAAAAAAACACCCGGCAAAGATAGAGAGTGTTGTCCGAATATCTGCAAAATATCGTAAAAAATCCAGGATCAGTATAACTGATTGATAATGTACTTCTTAACTTCATAAATATTCGGTCAGCAATAGCCAAAGCCAGGAATTGTCATGTCCGTCATGATTCATTGAACAACAACTTTGTAGCTTTTGTCACCCAGCTTCAGGAAGTACAAGCCGGGCTTGTAACAACCCAGATCGAGAGGGAAAGGATTACTGCTGACAATAGTCGCAAATAGCTGATTACCGGCAATATCACATAAAACAAGTCTGCGTTGCTCCGCATTGGAAATATACAGCAATGCTGAGACAGGATTCGGGTAGATCCTGCATTCATCCTTTGCTCCGGTGTTTTCCGACAATCCCATAACCCCCTGATAAACAGCCAGGGCCGAATCAGCAATCTGTTGAAGGTCAGCCAGAAAATCCCCGGCCAGAAAAGCATAAGTCAGTTTTACAGTGTCGCCCCCGGGAACCTGATAGGGCCCGCTGCTCAGCATGGAGGCCACATTATTTCCGGGGTAGAAATTGCCTGCCTGGAAGCGACTGGTTTTCATCGCATAGTACTTTTCAAAACCTGAAAAACCATCTTCCAGGTCGATGCTGACATTGGCCCCGTCGACATCAAAAGCATAAGGGATCGCAGTTGCCGGATTGATCATCATCATTCCGGCATGTATCCCACCTGAATACGGATAAACGTATGCAAGCCGCCGTTGCGCATCATAATCCGCTGAGTTTTCATACTGGTTCAGAAGATCCCAGTCCATGAAACATCCGGCATAAAGATTCGTCAGGTCATTTCCTGACTGGTTGAGGATTTCCAGTTCCACAATAATGAAACGGCTGCGGCTTTCCTGCACCCAGGCGAATGCTTTCTGAGTCACTCTCAGGCCGATCTTGCCCAGACCTGCCGGACTATCGTCAAAGCTTCCTTCCGCTTCATAATCTGCAAAAACAGGATTTTGAATTTTCTTCACATTGACCAGTGAGGCGAAGTCCTGATCAAGGCTGCCTGTAAAACCGATAATGGCATCCATGACCTTTGATTCACTGATCCCCACCAGAAATCCACCGTTGCTCATCAATGAGACGCCGTCATTATAGGTGAAGCCCACACCCTGAAGGCTGTTGCCCTTATTGTAGCCCAGTCCGCCGTTGGAAGTCAGTGTGAAGGCAATCCTGTTCGTATCAAGCGTCAGATAATCACTGTTTACTGTGAGCGACAGATACTGAAACCCAGACCAGGCAGAATCGGTGATGGTCACTTTCAGCACAATGCTCTGGCTGGGCGGGGAATTCTGGCTGATCCTGAAGGCAAAGGGTGAAGAGAAATTGGAGACCGACTGCAGGGTCTGGATCTGGCCGGGATAAAACACTGAATCCATCATGCTTACATAAGCAGACTTGGATGAGAGTTCCGCCACAATTCCGGATCCGGTCGCGGACAGAAAATTTATAAAATCACCGCTCAGAAAAACGGTGTCCCCCTTTTCAAAAACTCCATCCCCGTCAGCATCAGTAAAAACCGGCGACATCATCTCCACATATGGGGTGGTCGTATCGGTAAGCGCACGGTACATATTGATCCTCCCCGCCCCCAGTAAACCTTTATAGGTCAGATTGGCAGTCAGGGTATCAATCAGATCACAGCTTGCTTTAAGTCTTGCAGCGATCTGCAGGTTTGAATTCGAGGGATACTTTGACCAAAGCAGTGCTGCAGCACCCGCCGCCAGGGGTGACGAGAAAGACGTTCCCGAACTGCTGTTATATGTACCTCCCGGTGAGGTTGTCCACACATTGGATCCCGGGGCACACAGATCCACCTTATATCCGTAACTAGAACCGGAAGTAGCACCAGATATCCATTTTCCGTCAGTAATATTAGTGGCGGCCACATTCATCACATAATCATAAGAGGCAGGGTAATAATTGGTCAGACTGTTATCGTTTCCGGAGGCTGCAAATACAAGTGCCCCGCAGTTGAAAGTCGCATAATTGATGATATCCTGCCCGTATGGACCAATGAAAAAAGGACTTCCCCAGGAGCAATTGATCACTTTGCATCCATGATCAGCAGCATAGACTATTCCCTCGTATCCCCGTGTACCGATATTGTTGTCGTCTGCCACTTTCACATGGATGAACTTACATCGGAAACCCGTGCCCGAAACTCCCGCACCGTTGTCGGTGGATGCTGAACTGTATCCACTGGTGTAAGTCCCGTGAACAATAATGCCGGTCGGATCATTGTCGTTGGATCCCATGTCCCATCCCCTGAAATTATCAACATACCCGTCGTTATCATTATCAATCCCATCAATAGGATCGTCATAATTGTATTTGATGTTGTTCTTCAGGTCCACATGATTCATATCCATACCCCAGTCGCAGATTCCGACAACGATGTTGGTATCTCCCCTCTCGATATCCCATGCATCAAACATCTTCATATTCACAAGGTGATACTGATTCACATTCATTGGGTCATTGGGCACGTACGACATGGGGGTGACGATATAGCGGGGCTGGGCGTATTCGATCAGTCCGGTGGAAAGGAGTGTATTCACTGCTGTTTCAATGCTTGCCCCACCGGTGTAGACACATTCATAGATACCGGAAAGATCGGTACAGCGTGCTTCCTGCTGCATTCTAAGGTCTGATGGCGTCTGGTGAGACGGATATATTCTTTGACTGCTCTGTATACCCAGACGGCTGAAGGCTTCTTCCAGCAGGGGCAGGCCGGCTCCGCCTCTGATTTGGAGGGCAGGTCCGGCTTTCAGTTTATAAATGATGGTTCCCGGAATATAATCTCCGTCAGTAACACCTTCGGGGAGATGGAAGGGCTGCTGCTGAGCCGGAGATATGCTTATAGAAGCCAATACACTCAGGAGACAAAACAGAATTCCGATCAGCGGGTTACGCATGGGTTGGGATATTTTTACGAAGGTACGAAAAAACAGGCTAAAAATGCATTTCGCTGAAATGCGGAATGTGATCCAGAAAATCCCATCGATCACCCTGCAGTTTGCAGCAAATATGTTCGATCCCGTTGGTAACACATAAAAACGGCACTTTCAGGACAGTGTTGTACACACCGGCCTGATCAAGCACGCTTTGGGACAATGGGACATGAGCTGCTTTGCACTCCACCAGCATTGCCGGTCGGGTTTGTGCGTTGAAGACCACCAGGTCGAACCGCCTGTCGCTTCCCTGAACACTCAGCCCCTTTTCTACGGACATCATAAGCGGAGGCACCTGGCATTCCGTCATCAGGTATGCGATAAAATGCTGCCGCACCCATTCCTCGGGGCTCAGCAGGGTAAAAATCCGCCGAACTGGGTCAAAAACCTCCGGGCGACCGCTTTTTCGCCGGATCTTAAGTTCTGCAGGAGGCAGGTTCAAAGGCGGGAACGATTGCAACAGATCCATACTGAATGTGGGAGAAAAGCCGTAATTTTGCCAATATTACAAAAAATGCCTTCGCTAGCATGAAAACCAAGAAAGAAATCGTTGACAACTGGCTCCCCCGCTATACCGGAACCGCTCTGGAAGAGTTTGGCGAGTACATCCTCCTGACCAATTTCAACCGCTATGTTGAGCTTTTTTCAAGCTGGAACAATGTCCCAGTCAAAGGACTTGACCGCAGCATGCCCTCCTGCACTGCCGGCGATATAAGCATCATTAACTTCGGTATGGGATCGGCCAATGCCGCTACCATCATGGACCTGCTAAGTGCCATTAACCCCAAAGCGACATTGTTTCTCGGCAAATGCGGTGGTCTGAAAAGGAAAAACGAACTGGGAGATCTCATCCTGCCCATTGCAGCTATTCGCGGTGAAGGAACCTCCAACGACTATTTCCCTCCTGAGGTTCCCGCTTTACCTGCCTTCAATCTTCAAAAAGCTGTATCAACGACTATACGGGACCTGGGGAAGGATTACTGGACCGGAACCGTTTACACTACGAATCGCAGGGTTTGGGAATACGACGAAGATTTCAAAAAACACCTCCGGAAAACCAGGGCCATGGCTATCGACATGGAAACCGCAACCATTTTTATGGTTGGTTTTGCCAATGAAATCCCAACCGGTGCTATTTTACTGGTATCCGATCAACCGATGATCTCTGAAGGGATCAAAACGGAAAAAAGCGATAAGATCGTTACAGAGCAATTTACTGAAAATCACCTGAAAATCGGTATTGAGTCACTCCAACAACTGATCAATAACGGACTTACGGTGAAACACCTGTATTTCGATTACAGCGAACATGATTAATCCCTTGTCATTAATTCGTTTATGACAGAAGCAGACATCATCAGGAAACTCTCCAATAAGGTATACCAACCGCTGTATTTTCTCAGCGGGGAAGAATCCTATCAGATAGATCTGATCTCCGATTACATCGAAGCCAACGTTCTGAGCGAACAGGAGAAAGAGTTCAACCTCACCATACTTTACGGCAAGGATGTGGATGAACCCACCATAATAAGTCATGCCAAGCGCTTTCCAATGATGGCCAATTACCAGGTGGTGATCGTAAAGGAAGCACAAAACCTGAAAAAAATTGAAGACCTTCAGCCCTACATTGAGAAACCTGTGAAGTCGACCATACTGGTCATCTGTTACAAATACGGAAAACTCGACAAGCGTAAGGGCTTTGCAAAATCAGTGGAAAAAAACGGGATACTTTATGAATCCCCCAAGCTTTACGACAACCAGGTGGCCGGCTGGATCAGTGATTATCTGAAAAATCAGAAATACTCTATCCAGCCAAAGGCAGCACAACTTCTTGCAGAATCCCTCGGCACCAACCTGGCCAAAGTGGTGAATGAGATCAATAAACTCATGATCAATATCCCCAGGGGAAGCGAGATTACATCGGAGCATATCGAGGAGAACATTGGCATCAGCAAGGATTTTAATGTTTTTGAACTTTCAAAAGCCCTGGAGTTGCGCGACAGGGTAAAAGCCACCCGTATTGTGATGCACTTTGCCATGAATGAAAAGGATTATCCTGCATTGATGGTTATCCCGATGTTATATGCTTCCTTCCTGAAGGTTCTGCAATATCACTACATTCCCGACAAATCAACCAACAACGTAGCTGCCGTCCTGTCGATCAAACCATTCTTTTCGGGCGATTATGCCAAGGCTGCACGGCATTATCCCCGGCCATCTGCAGAAAAAGTAATTGCACTCCTGCATGAATACGATTTAAAGGCAAAAGGCGTTGATAATACTTCCTCCCCGGGTGGAGAACTGCTGAAGGAACTGGTATTTAAAATTCTTGCGGCATAGACCCAACCTCAGCATATGAAAAAAGGATTTCGGATTAATATTGTATTTTTACCCCCCCAATTGAATAAATATATGAAAAAATGCCGGCTGATTGGAATGATGCTGTTGGCAGTCCTCATGGGACTTTGTGCAGAGGTGACGGCCCAACAGGCATCTGTCAAGGGATTTGTATACGAAAAGGCTTCGGGCGAACCGGTGATCTTCACCAGTGTGTACCTCTACAAAACAAGCTATGGAGCCACCACAGATGTGAATGGCTTCTTTGCCATACCGGCCGTACCCCCGGGGAAATATACACTGATGGTTACCTACCTGGGTTACGATACCCTGAGAATGGAAATTGAACTGGCTAAAGGACAACAGCTGAATCAGAAACTCTTTCTGGATAAAGCCACTTACGACATTAAGGGAGTGGACATTGTAGCCGAAAACCAGGAATCGGTGAGATCGGAAGAGCGTCGTGTAGGGAAAGAGTGTAGATCTCGGTGGTC
>CALGYY010000298.1 GCA_937934705.1 uncultured Bacteroidota bacterium | reverse complement strand
TTCCGGGTTCGCGGATAATGACAATCTCCGCATCGAAACGTTTGGCAAAATCCGTCAGGAGTTCCTTTTCCGTAATCGCTGTATCCAGAATAATGTTATAGCGGCAGAGATCAATACGGGCCAGAAAAAGCATTACGGGATGATCGGTAAACTTCATCCCGATCAGTTCGAGCCCTGCATTCCTGTAAATAAACTTTCGTTCAACGCTGTCAGCATGACGACTGAGCCGGATATTCACTGACCGGGCAAAAAGATCTTCAGGGCAATGACCTTCACTTTCCGATACGGCATTTTGAACCGGAATAATAAAGGCCGCCTCAGAAGCCTCAAGTTTGATCTTCCTGTCAATGAGTGTGGCCGAAGCAACAATCAGCGAAAGCAAGCAGGCTGCAATCATCCAGATCATTCTGGCTTTTCTGTCGAGTGATTTCAGCCGCAGCCGGAGCAAAAGCAGGATCAGGTATGAAACAAGAAGTGCAAAAAGGAACCAGAAGAGCATCTGAAAAGCAAGGGGGAAATGCAATAAGCGGAGCAGCAAGGCATCCAGGTCGTCCAAAAAAACATTGACCACATCACCCATTTCAGTCCTTCTTTTTTTCGCCTGCTTTTTTCAGATCCAGCGGTTTTTCAATAAGGTCGTTGCAGTATTTAGGTTTGAGTTTTTTGGAAGAAGTAACACCTGCCGGACTGCAGGCAGTCAGGAAGATCACGATGAGGAGAAGCAGACTACCTGATTTCATCGCCCGGTTCTCCTTCCGCATGAACGAACGATAATTCTCCTTTGGCGTTCTCGGCCATCAGGATCATTCCCTGAGACATAATTCCCTTGATTTCCCGGGGAGCCAGATTGACCAGGATCACCACCTGCCGGCCGATGATCTTCTCCGGGTCATGATATTCGGCAATTCCTGACACGACCGTCCGCTGGTCGATTCCGGTATCCACTTTCAGTTTCAGAAGTTTTTTTGTTTTGGGGACTCTTTCAGCCTCCAGGATCTTTCCGGTTCTGATATCCATTCGGGAAAAATCTTCAAAAGATATAAAATCTTTTGATGGATTAACTTTTTTGGCAGCCTGCTGATTGCTGACCTTAGCGGCCTGAAGCTTAGCGAGCTGAATATTCACCGCTTCATCTTCGATCTTTTCAAACAGCAGCGATGCCTGCGCCAGCTGGTGTCCGGGTTTCAGAAAATGACCGGCCCCTGCTTCATCCCATGACAGGTTTTCCATATTCAGCATCTTGCGGAGTCTCTCTGCTGAGAATGGCATGAAGGGCTCCATCAGGATGCTCAGGCAGGCGCAAATCTGAAGGCTGGTATTCATCACCGTGCCTACTCGCTGAGGATTCGTTTCAAAGATCTTCCAGGGTTCACTGTCGGCCAGGTACTTGTTCCCCATGCGTGCGAGATTCATCAATTCTGCCAGGGCTTCACGGAAACGATAGTTTTCAATGCTTTTCCCGATCGTTTCAGGAAATTGTTTCAGCGCATCCCGGGTCTCCTGATCTGTCGTTTCCAGAATGACCGCTTCCGGGACTTTTCCACCATAATACTTTTGGGTCAGTACCAGGGCCCGGTTAACAAAATTGCCGAGTATGGCAACCAGTTCGCTGTTGTTGCGGGTCTGGAAATCCTTCCAGGTGAAATCATTGTCCTTGGTTTCCGGGGCAGCACTTGTTAACACATACCTGAGTACATCCTGTTTTCCTTCGAAATCGCGCAGGTACTCGTGCAACCAGACCGCCCAGTTGCGTGAAGTGGAAATCTTGTCGCCCTCGAGGTTAAGGAATTCATTGGCCGGAACCTGGTCGGGGACCAGGTAGCTCCCCTCGGCGTGGAGCATAGCCGGGAAGACAATACAGTGGAAAACGATATTATCCTTACCAATAAAATGAACCAGTTTTGTGCTCTCATCCTTCCACCATTCCTCCCATGAACACTGGTGTTCCGCTGCCCATTCCCTGCTTGCTGAAATGTAGCCGATGGGGGCATCAAACCAGACGTAAAGAACCTTCCCCTCTGCATGTTGCAGGGGGACCTTGACGCCCCAGTCCAGATCACGGGTAACAGCCCTGGGTTGCAAACCCTGGTCTATCCACGATTTGCACTGACCATACACATTCACTTTCCAGTCATCCTTATGTCCTTCCAGTATCCACTCCCGAAGCCAGGGTTCATATTTGTCGAGTGGAAGGAACCAGTGACGGGTTTCTTTCAGGACCGGAGGGTTGCCGCTCAGGACAGAGCGGGGATTGATCAGGTCGGTCGCATTGAGCGAGGTGCCGCATTGTTCGCACTGATCTCCGTAAGCCTTTTCGTTGCTGCAGTGCGGACAGGTCCCGGTAATATAACGGTCAGCAAGAAATTGCTGGTTGGCCTCGTCAAAATATTGCTGGGTTACTTTTTCAATAAACTCTCCCTTGTCATATAGGGTTTTGAAAAAGCCGGAAGCGGTCTCATGGTGGATCGCATTGGAAGTTCTGGAATAAATATCGAAGGATATTCCGAATTCCTCAAATGCATCGCGGATCATCCGGTGATATTTGTCGACAACATCCTGCGGACTCACGCCTTCCTGCCGGGCTTTGATGGTGATGGGAACCCCGTGTTCATCGGAGCCGCCGATAAAGAGTACCTGCTCACCCTTCATGCGCAGGTACCGGGCATAGATATCCGCCGGAATATAAACGCCGGCCAGGTGTCCGATATGAACCGGCCCATTGGCATATGGCAATGCAGAGGTGATGGTATATCGATTAATGGTTTTGGGATCTTTTTGCATGAAAGCATGATTGAACGGCAAATTTAGTATTTTTATAGGGATTAATTCCTGCTACGCATGAAACGAAAGCTTATTCTGGCCGCCATTCCGCTGATATTCTTAGGCATGGCTGCAATCAACATCAGCCGTGGATTCCTCTGCCCGGTAAAAGAAGTCAAACCAGAGACCAGGGAGAGCGGCAAGGGACCATCCGAACCGGCGGACTGGTTTTATCTTATGCGCAGCACTCCGGGAGAACCTTTTGATTATGCGGCCTATCGAAGTGCTATGCTGCAGTGCATAAACGGCATACGCAACAGGAGCGGATTCCCCGGGAGCAACGGCGACTGGGTCCTGGAGGGACCGCTCAACATCAACGGAAGAGTGAATTGCATTGAAGTTCATCCGCAGAATTCACAGGTCTTCTTCATCGGAAGCGCTTCCGGAGGGATCTACAAAACTTCGGACGGCGGGAATTCATGGGTGCCGGTATTCCGTGATTTTCCTTATCTCGCCGTAGGAGATATCGCCATCAACCCTCAGGATCCGCAGATCATATATGCCGGCACGGGAGATCCGAATATTTCCGGTTATCCTTTCATTGGGGCAGGAATTTTTAAATCGACAGACGGGGGGAACAACTGGACCTATTCGGGATTGGCCAATACCTTCATCACCTCGAGGATCTGTATAAATCCAAGGCATCCTGATACCCTTTATGCAGCGACGATGGGGCTTCCCTTCGTTCGCGACAACAATCGTGGTTTGTATAAGAGTACTGACGGAGGGATGAGCTGGACACAGGTACTTTTTTTGTCGAACCAGGCCGGCATCATCGATCTGGTGATGGATCCTCAACACCCGGATACCCTTTATGCGGCAGGGTGGGACCGGATCCGGAACAACCAGGAAAGCACGGTATCAGGCAGTGCTGCAAAAATCTATAAAACGCTTGACGGCGGACAGACATGGACCATGCTCACCAGCGGGCTGCCGTTAACAGATATGTCGCGTATCGGCTTATGGATGTCGTCGCTGAACTCACAGGTACTCTTTGCTTCGTATGTGGATCCCATGATGAATCTTCAGGGGATTTACAAGACCACCAACGGGGGGCAGAACTGGAGCAGTATCGGAACGGCTGCACTGCCGCCCGATGTAATGGGCGGTTTCGGTTGGTATTTCGGACAGATCAGGACCAATCCTTCCGATGATAACGACATATTCCTTCTGGGTGTAGATCTCTGGCGCACACAGGACGGCGGATTGACCTGGAACATGGCTGCTCCTTCCTGGGATCAGTATATTGTTCATGCAGATAAGCATGATCTTCAGTTCGTCAGTTCCACGGGTTTTTTGCTGGCAACCGACGGCGGTGTATACAAGACCCAAAACAACGCGGTAAGCTGGCAGGATGCTGATGCGACACCCACAACCCAGTTCTACAGGGTGAATTATAATCCGCATGAACCCGGGACTTACTACGGAGGCGCGCAGGACAACGGTACACTGGGCGGAGGTTCAGTTACTCCTGCTGCCTGGATGCGCTACCTCGGCGGGGATGGTTTCCAGCCCTTGTTTGACCCCCTGCTGCCGGATCTGAGATATTATGAGACACAAAACGGATCCCTGTATTATGATGATGGTTTTTCCATAGAGGATTTTACCTACGGAATTGATTTCAATGATCGGCGTTCGTGGGATATGCCCGTTATCATGAGCACGCATGATCATGAACGTCTTTATACCGGAACATACAGGGTATACCGCATACCAGATGCCCCTTACGGAAGCTGGTCGGCCATCAGTGGTGATCTGACCGACGGAGTGATCTATGGTGACCGCTATCACGTGATCACAACGGTGGCTGAATCCCCCGCAAATCCCTCTCTTCTGTACGCGGGAACCAGTGATGCAAACGTTTGGCGTACGACCAACGGAGGTTCTTCCTGGACCAACATCACAAGCGGTTTGCCGAATCAATACGTGACCCACCTCCTGGCCTCACCCGATGATGTTCAAACTCTCTACGTGGCCCATTCGGGTTACAAGTCCAACGATTTTATTCCTCACCTCCACCGATCTGACAATCAGGGTTCTGCCTGGACAGACATCAGCGCTAACCTCCCGCCGCTGGGCGTCAATAATATTGAAGTGGTGCCGGGAACCCAGGGCGATATCATTTTTGCTGCAACTGACGGAGGTGTTTATGTCAGTATCGATGCAGGAAACGCATGGCAGAGGCTGGGGGCGAACATGCCGCCTGTGGCTGTTTATGACATTGTTTATGATACACTTACATCGAAACTCATCGCAGGGACCTATGGTTGCGGTATTTACTCATACTCCCTGGATTCATTATTCGACTATTACAGCAGTACCACCAACGTGAAAAATAATCAACTGACTGATAACGCACTGCACATCTTTCCCAACCCTGCCGGGGATTACATTTGTTATTTTTTTGATAAAAACTTGACTTCGCCTAAAAAATTGACTATATTTGGTCTCAATGGTAGCCACATCCATACTGAAAGTTTAGGCGGGAATAATCAAAAAACAATGGATGTGTCATTTTTACCTAAAGGAATCTATATCCTGGTGGTTTACGATAATAACAACAGAATCAAAGGAAAGGAGAAGTTTGTAAAACTATGACGCTCCCCGGAAACGGATGCAGATTTTCCTTCTTAGCGCCCTTCGTCATCGTTGGGCTTATTCTGTTTAGTAGTTTTCCGGTCTCCGGTCAGCGAATGGGGCCTTTCTGCTCGTTTTCGGTAAACAGTGATAATAACGGTAATGTTACCATTGGTCCGTATGTAGGCTCAGTCAGGTATTTCGGCTTCTTTGAAGAAGAAGAATACATTGATGAATCCGGGGAACAGGAATACCGCTACTATTTCTATTTCACACTGCCGGAAAGCACAACGGAAATCGGGGCCCGGGCTGTTTCACCCATTCCCACGACCATCATGCCGTCAAGGGGAGATCAGGTGGCCGTAAACTATTTCGAAAACGAGTCCAACAAACAGGATTTCTTCGATCCGGTGATCGTCATCGAAAAATGCGTGAACGACGCCAATGGCAATTCCTATTGGGTGGAACTCGGAAAAAATGACAATTCCGATGAATTACCCGCCCAGCCTACCGGTGAAAGAAAAAATGCCTGTGTGCGTGTGGCCTCTGACTCAACCAATGCGGATAAGATGCTGGTTCCAGCCCTCTACCGGGTGGTGGTGATGGACAGTGAAAACCGTCCTGCAGTGGGAGGTTGTTTTATACAATTGGGCACCACCCGTCAGATCTCCGGCCTCCGTCTTTACCATAGTCCGGATGAAATGCTGATCAAGAATTTCAGTTGCAAATATTAAGGGTTTCTGAATCATGAAAGAGGCCGTCTTCTGGCGGCCTCTTTTTTTTTATTTCGACCTGACAAACCCGAAACATTCTTACTTTTATAGCGACAAAAGAAAATTCTTATGAGCCCAAAAAAGACCAATCTTTCTGACATGAACATCAGTTTCGACGCCCATGTAAAATCTGTACAGGCGGGAAAGAGAAAATTCGAGAATGTTTTTCAGAGCATTTCGCAGATGATCCTGGGAGATCCCGGACTGATTGAAAAAACGATCGTCAACGGGCGCCATACTTATGATTTTAAGATCTTCCGGCAGGGGAAAAAGCATATTGTCGGAATGTATGATGAGATCAACAGCTTCGTATCCTATGTCAAGGATGCTGCCGAAGGCGGATCATCAAAGGAAATGGCCTTTGTGCTCATCGGAGAACCGGGCAACGGGAAAACATTTTTTGTGGATCATCTCAGTGCCTTATACCGCAACTATGTGAGCCTGGAGGAGAACCGCCGTTACAGTTTCCGCTTCATCAATCTCGACAAACTGGGTGGATACGGTAAGATTCACACTATTGAATCGCAGACTTATGAAGATCCGATGGTGCTTGCCATGAATCTGTATGACGGGAAATCAGATAATATCAGCCTGCTGCAATCCTATGGCTTCAAAGACAAGCAGCTTGAGAAAATCTACGCCAATTACCGGCCGCTGGGATCCTGCTCATATTATATCCTGAGCCAGATCCGTGATTATTGCGGCGGTGATATCCAGAGGATCAAAGAGTTCATCGAGGTTTACGCGGTTCCTGTGAGTGAATCAAGAGGAACCATCACCGGGAAGTATGCGGCCAAGGACAAGATTACCTCATCATCGGCTGACCTGATCGGCGACGAGTCGATCACCCGCCTGCTGCATATTACCGATACAGATAATCCTTACCGCTTCGATCTGCGTCGCGGAGCGCTGGCCCGTGTGGCAGGCGGGGGTATTCATTTCGCCGATGAAATTTTCAAAAACAAGAAAGACCTGGTACAGGTCTACCTCGGTGTGATTCAAAACCGCACCATTGAGATTGAAGGTTATAAGTGGCCTCTCGATACGCTGATCGTGGCTACTTCGAACAACTCGGAATTCGGCCGCTTCCTGGAAGAAAAGGAACAGGCCCCTATCGTCGACCGCTGCCGCTTATGCTATATGTCGCACAACACCAATTACAAGCTTCAGCAGGATCTGACTTCTTACTCCATCGGCAGTCAGGAAAAGACGACCTTTTCGAGCGAGAAACTGCATATCGATCCCAACCTGAACTATGCCGTGTCGGTATCGGTGATCCTGACCCGCATGCCGCCCTCTGATAAACTGAGCCCTGTTGAAATGATGAAACTATCTGCCGGTGAAGTGGCGGGAGAGAAATCCATCAAGACCCTCTGTGAGGTGATCGGAGAGCTGAACACCGATCCGGATATTACCAAACGTTTCGGACAGAAGGGGCTCGGTCACCGCAACCTGGGACGTGCCATTCAGATTTTGCTTGAACGCAGTGAAACACAGGAAGGAAAGTGTATGTATGCCGGTGACGTTTTCAAGGCCTTTGAATCTGTCATCCTGGATTATGTTCAGGAGCCCAACGACAGAACCAAATACTTTAACGACCTGAAGATCGCCCGCGGACTTTACCGTCAGAACGTGATGACCACGATTTTCAATGCCTATATGGATGAGCCCCATGCCGTGGAAAAGGATGTCATGAATTATGTGAACATGATCATCGGGATTGATGCGAAGAATCTGGGTCCCGACAAGATCTGGACATATCAGGACCCGCAAACCGGAAAGCTGGTACCGCTGAAAATCGACGAAACCTTTATCAACAGTGTTGAAGACCGGCTGGGTCTGAAGAGCGATGAGCAGAAACAGAGCTTTCGCACCACCATCACCAAGATCTACGGTCAGAAAATGCTGAAAGACCCGAAATATAACTTCATGGACAACAATGAACTGGTGAAGGCCGTAACGGATGTCAGGCTGAAATCAGACATTTCCGGCGCCGGGAGCCTGGTTGGGGCTTTATCAAACAGAACCAATGAGGAGAACCAGAAGCTATACAGCAGAATGATGGAAACCATGACGGCTAAGCTGGGTTATTGTGCCACCTGTGCCGAAAAGACCATTGAATATTTCTGCACGCATGATGATGCAAACTAAATACGCTAAGGCAGGGCTGAAATGAAGAAGGGAAAACAACAGGTCTTCTACGAAAAGCTGAAGAAGCAGGGTCTGAGCGCGGAGCAGGAAGAGAGAATCCTGCGTGAAATGGCGCTGGGCAGGCAGGAACGGCCGCCCTTATCCTCAGATGAAAGCATCTCTGCTCCGGGTCTTTATGATTTTTCCGACTTTCAGTTTTTCATGGGGATGCAGGAGCAGCCAAAGGCAACAGCAGCATCGCTGCAGACTTTGGATGAATTGCTTCAGCGGGACAAGCAGCGGGAAGAGGATGGTTTTCCCCGTCGCATCCGGATCGGTAAGTTCATCAAACCGGTAAAAGGTCAAAAGGAACGCATTGTCGTTGTTCCCACCACAACAGAACCAAAATTCTATCACGATCCTTCAGCTTCAGAAGAAGAGGAAACCACCGGGGGCAGTGGTGAAGGAGAAGAAGGAGAAGTGATCGCCGAGCAGCAGGCTGAGCCGGAAGAAGGTGAAGGAGAAGGACAGGGAGCCGGTCAGGGAGAAGGGGCAGAACACGATATCAGTCAGGAAGCCTTTGACCTGGGAAAAGTGCTGACACAACAGTTTCAGTTACCCAACCTGAAGAACAAGGGTAAAAAGAGGGCGTTGAACAAATATGAATATGATCTGACAGACCGTCATCGCGGTTTCGGACAGATCCTGGATAAAAAGGCGACCATCCGGAAAATCATAGAAACCAATATTCTGCTTGGGAACATTCCGGCCGACGGACAATTCGACCCGCAGAACCTGGTGATCAATCCACAGGACAAGATCTACCGGATACTCTCGAAAGAGAAGGCCTTTGAGTCACAGGCCATGGTCTTTTTTATCAGAGATTATAGCGGGTCTATGCAGGGAAAACCTACCGAAGCTATCGCGACCCAGCATCTGCTGATATACAGTTGGCTGCTATATCAGTACCAGGGACTGGTTCAGGTTCGTTTTATCCTTCACGATACGGAAGCCAAAGAGGTTCCGGATTTTTATACCTATTATCGTTCAGCTGTAGCCGGCGGAACCAGCGTATATCCTTCATATAAATTAGTGAATGATATCGTTGAAAATGAGCAACTGGCAAGGGACTACAACATCTATATCTTTCACGGAACCGATGGTGATGACTGGGAGGAGCACGGGGAAAAGGCTATTGGCGAGGTGAATAAAATGCTGACCTATATTAACCGTATGGGCATCACTGTGGCGAAGAATTCATGGACCTCGGCTGACAGCAGGACCGTGGTAGAGAAATATTTTGAGGCTTCAGGTCTGTTGCAGAAGCAGGCAGGCCTGTTAAGGATGGATGCATTCTCCGCGGAGGGCTTCACAGAAGACCGCCTGGTGGAGGGTATCAGAAAAATGGTCAGTTAAAGAAAGGGTAAAATGGAAATCATCTCCCAGCATACCAAAAAGATCATGGAAGCCTGCAAGGCACGCGCGAAAGATGCGGGCCTGCGTTTTCAGGATGAGACGCTGGAATACATCGTCACCAACCGCGATATGATCCATCTGTCGCCCAAGGTGATGATACCCACACTTTACGATTACTGGGTCAATGATGTTGAAGTGCTGAAAGAAACAGGTAAGTACAAGCTCTACCCTCACAATCCCTATGAAACGGTGATCAATAGCCGGCCGGCCATTTCCTTTTACAACGACAACAACCCTGACTGGATGAACGTGATGATCTTCTATCACGTGCTGGCTCATATCGACTTCTTTCAAAACAATATATTATTTGAAAGCACATGGAATGATGATTTTGTAGGTCAGGCGCTGGCAGATAAGCGACTGATTGAAACTCTGCGAAGCCGCCATGGACGCTGGGTGGACTACGTGATTGAGTTCAGCAGAAGTATTGACAACATCACCGGTTATTTCCGGGAGCTTCCCCGTCATCGTATGGAAGAGGGCAGTGAGACAGGAGAGATGCTGGATTTTTACCTTGGTGCTTTTCTTCAGGATCATCTGAAACTTCCGCAAACAGCGATTTTCAGGGAGATTGAGCGTTACAATACATTTGTGGAGCAGAGCCGTAACATCGCCGAAGCCATGTTCTTCACCGAGGTCAGGGTGAAATATCCTGAATTTCAGGCCCTCTATGAAAAGTACAGGGGAACCGAGCGACCCTGTGTTGACATCATGGAGTATATCATGAAGCACAGTCCTTTTCTGAAGAAGGAATCCAACAGGTGGATGCTGCAGGTGATGACTGTGGTACGCAATACATCTCTTTACTTCTCTCCGCAGATGAGAAGCAAGATCATGAATGAGGGATGGGCCAGCTACTGGCACGACGAGTTGTTCCGAGGAGATGAGCGTATCCGGGGTCATGAGGTGGATTATGCACGGCTGAATGCCGGGGTCACTTCCTTGAGCCGGATTGGTCTGAATCCCTATGCTATTGGCCTGAGGCTGATCTGTCATGTGGAAGAAATGGCCGAAAAAGGCAAGATGGGCAAAGAATTTCAACGGATTGCTGACAGTGAACAAAGGAATGCTTATGATCTTGGAACGGGAAAAGGCAGGGAAAGCATCTTTGCACTCCGGCGCAATTTTTCCGATTTCATGCTGCTCAACACTTTTGTGGATCAGGATTTTGTGGACCGCCACGATCTTTTCGTGGTGGGACAGCGGCTGAATCCTGACCGGGGTGTGGTGGAATATTATATCAAGAGCCGGAAAGCGGAGGATTATAAGAAAATGATGATGGATTCACTGTATCATCCTCCCTATATACTGGCTGATCCGGAGCGAAGCGGTGAAGACAGCCTGTATCTGGTTCATCACTTCGAAGGGAAACAGCTTTACAAACCATATATCGCCGACACCCTGATGGGTATTGAATTCCTCTGGGGAGGAAGTGTCAGCCTTGAGACTACAGAAATCATACGTGAGAAAACAGAACGTCCGGCTGATGAACCGAAATACCGGCATGAGAAAGTTATTTATACCATGAAGGACCGCAAGCTCACCAAAACCCAAAGCTGAGATGGCAGAGCGAAAAACACGGAAGGGAACGGAAAGCCTGCCTGATCTGCAGCAGAAAGGAATGCGGCTGGAAGCCCTTATTAACCTGGGGCATCAACTGCGCGACCAGGATCCGCGTGAGTGGATACATTTCAACGATATTCTCCACTGGGCCTCAGAAGAACCCGAGCTGGTTTTCCGGGATATTTTCAGTTACTTCCACGACCTTATAAACCATTATGTGCCGGAAGGAATCGATGAATACGGAGAACATGAGGACAGTATCGGCTTCCTGCATTATAACTTCAACAAGCTCTTTGTCGATGATACGGAAGATCCTTTTTTCGCCGATCGTTTGTTTGCCAACAGGCTGATGAACCTGGTGAAAGAGTTTAAAAAGGGGATTCAGAATAACCACATCTATCTCTTTGAAGGCCCCCCGGGATCAGGAAAGAGCACATTTCTGAACAACCTGCTTCAGAAGCTTGAATCTTACAACCGTATCCGTGATGGTGCCATGTTCCGTACCGTATGGCGCATCGACATCCGAAAGGTTGGCGGACTCGCTTTTATGCAGGGTGACTCCAAAAATCCGGAAGAAGGAAACGGAAGCAGCAGTCAGCCGATCCGCCGTTTTATGGAAATTGCCTGTCCTTCGAACGATCACCCTATCCTTCAGATCCCCAAGGAATACAGGAAAAAGTTTCTGGATGAGCTGATCACGGATAAGAAATTTAAAAAACAACTGTTCGAAAGTAAAGAATACCGCTGGGTACTGAAGGAAAATCCATGCAGCATCTGCAGTTCACTATACAACCGTTTACTGGAGATCCTTTGCGATCCGCTGGAAGTCTTCAGCATGCTGTATGCAAAAAAATCAGGCTTCGACCGGCAGTTTGGAAAAGGCATCAGCGTCTTTAACCCGGGGGATGAGCTTTTCAAACGTCCCATTACAGATCCTACACTGCAAAACCTGATCAACGGCTTACTGAAAACCGACCAGGTCCGCTATGTTTACAGTCACCTGGCCAATACCAATAACGGCGTGTATGCACTGATGGACATCAAGGAGAACAACATTCAGCGGCTGACGGATCTTCACGGTATCATCAGCGATGGTGTCCACAAAGTTGAACTGGTTGAGGAAAGAATACGCTCACTGTTTGTCGGCCTGGTGAATCCGGAAGACAAGAAACATTACGAAGGAGTCAAGTCATTCCAGGACCGCATTACGCATATCAACATCCCATATGTGCTGGATTATTCAACGGAAGTCGCCATTTACAAAAATAAATTCGGAGCTGATGTTGAGAAGCGCTTTTTGCCAAGGATACTGGAAAACTTCGCGAGAATCATAATCTCATCGAGAATGCAGAGTGATTCTCCTACATTGAATGATTGGATAAGTGATCCGGAAAAGTATGAAAAATACCTTGATGAAAATCAGTTGATGCTGAAAATGGAACTGTACAGGGGAATAATCCCTGAATGGCTCAGCGAGGAAGATGTCAGAAATTTCACACGCAGCGTGAGGCGCAGCCTGATCACCGAATCAGAAAACGAAGGTTTGTCCGGAATTTCCGGCCGGCAGTCCCTCAGTATTTTCAATATGCTGCTGGATAAATACGCGGATGAGAACAAACTCATCACCATGCAGATGCTGCATGATTTCATCGAAGGAAATGAAAGGCTCAGCCAGCAGATACCTGAAGGCTTTGTCGGCTCCATTGAAGATATGTATAACTATAATGTGCTGCAGGAAGTTAAGGAAGCTGTTTACTTCTACAGTGAGAAGCAGATCACCCGCGACATCCTCAATTACCTCTTTGCCATTAATTTTGAAATCGGGGCCACAGAAAAGTGTGAGTACACAGGGGATGTTATTGAGATTAACGAGGAATACTTCAAGAATTTTGAGGCTCTTTACCTTGGAACCCTTAGTACTGCGGAGGAAAGGGAAGCCTTCCGAAGGTCGAACCACACAGAGTATATTACCTATACTTTGGTGACAGAAATCCAGATCGATAAGAAGGACATCAGGAAGACAAAGCAGTTTCAGAGCCTTTTCGAACGATATACGCGCAGCCTGAAAGAGAACGCCCTTTCCGCTTACAGCGATAATGATCATTTCCGCCGTGCCATCGGCGACTTTAACAATCCGGCTTTCAGAAATTATGAAGATTCTGTGCGTCGTTCAGTCACGCGGATGATTAACACCCTGATCAGCAAATTCGGTTATACGCCTGAAGGAGCGCGCCAGGTAAGCCTTTACGTGCTTGATCATAAACTGGACAAGAAATATTAAGAACCTCTTTCATCAGAGGACAAGAATCCTGGACCAATCCCTGCTTCCCCGACTCTGAGATGCGAATAGCAATAGTTGCACCGGCCCGAAAGATAAGCATGCGCGAGCTGAAGCCTGCACTTAAGGAATGTCGCGATCGTGGTCACGAAGTGCTATTAGGCTCTCACTTACTCAATGAATCCTGCCAGTTTGCCGGAGGAGATGATGAACGCGCTTCTGATTTTCAGATGATGCTGGATGATGAAAGCATCGATGTGATCTGGTGTGCACGCGGCGGATATGGCAGTGTACGCATCATTGACCGGCTCGACTTCAGCCGCTTTGTCAGGAAACCTCGGTGGATAGCGGGTTTCAGCGACATTACAGTTTTTCATTCCCATCTTCAACAGCAATATGGCATCCCCGGCCTGCATTCCATGATGCCGCTGAATATTGTGCGCGGCAAAAGAGCGGAATTGCGCCGTGAAGCCGTCAACAGTTTTTTCAGCATACTTGATGGCCGGGATCCGCACTACTTTTTCGGAGCGCATCCACTGAACCGTCAGGGCGAAAGCCGGGGCATAATCTGCGGAGGCAACCTGTCGATACTGTATTCTTTGCTGGGAAGCCGCTCGGATATTGACACCCGGGACAAGATCCTCTTTATTGAAGACCTGGATGAATACCTTTATCATGTCGACCGGATGATCATGGCACTGAAGCGGGCACAGAAATTTGATGGATTAAAGGCGCTTATTGTTGGACATATGGGGCCGATGCGCGACAACAAAGTCCCTTTCGGTAAAACAGCAGAGGAAATCATTGCCGGACATGTGGCTGAATACGACTTTCCCGTTTGCTTCGGCTTCCCTGCCGGACACATGGATGATAACAGGGCATTGATATTAGGAGCCGAAACAGGGATAATAATATCAGGAAATCGTTGCGAAATAAACATCAGACTGCCCCGTTAAGTGATCATGGATCAGGGAACACGTATCGACAAGTGGCTGTGGGCGGTCAGGATCTTCAAGACCCGCAGCCTGGCAACGGAAGCCTGCCGGGCCGGAAAGGTCAGGTGCTCAGGTGTTGCCGTTAAAGCTTCCCGCGAGATCAGGCCCGGTGATATCTGCATGGTTTCATCCGGACCCATTGTGCGTACATTGAAGGTCAGGGATCCCATACAAAACCGGGTGAATGCAAAACTGGCCGTGAACTGTTATGAAGACCTGACCCCGCCGGAGGAATACGAAAAGCTGAAGATGATGCGCGATATGAAACAGGGGATCAGGCCCCGCGGCCTGGGGCGTCCGACCAAAAAGGAAAGAAGGGAACTGGACGACTTCAACGAAACTTTATGATTCAGCGAAAGGACGTATCTTTGTATTAAAATCAAGAGAAAGATGAAGAGGAACCTGATGATGATGATCGCGGTTTTATGGGCTGCTACCCTGATGGCCCAACCGCTGAGTGTTGAGGAAAAGGTGTTTTTCGACCAGCAGATGAGCAACCAGGCCAAAAGCTGGAACATGGGTGATGTGGACGGATTCATGAGCTATTACTGGGGATCCGATTCCCTTCTCTTTGTGACCGGCGGGCAGGTACGCAGGGGATGGCAGAACATCCGCGACAGTTATGAAAAGAAGTACCCCGGGCCGGAAGCCATGGGAACGCTGGAATACAGCCACCTGTATTTCTATAAGATTGATAAGAAAACGGTGTTCTGTACCGGATCCTGGGCCCTGGTCATATCGGGTGAAAGAAAAGACGGGACGTTTACACTTATCTGGAAGAAGATCAAAAACCGCTGGGTGATCACTATGGATCACACAGAATAATATCATATATGAGAAAATTTTGCCTGGCAGTGATGTCAGTGATGATCGGGTTCTGTTGTGCCCAAACCCTTGCCCAGACCGGTGATCCTAAATCCTACACCCTGGTCTTTTATAATGTCGAAAATCTTTTCGATACAATTGACAATCCGCACTGCAGCGATAATGAATTTCTGCCGGATTCAAAAAATCCCTGGAACACGAAACGTTATCAGCATAAACTGGAAAATATTGCGAAGGTATTGCAATCGACCGACTCATTGTCTCTTCCTGTCCTGATGGGTTTTGCCGAGATTGAAAACAGAACGGTACTGGAAGATCTGCTGGCTGTTCCTGCCTTGTCGCAGGGTCAATACCGGATTATTCATGAAGAAAGCAGCGATCCGCGCTGCATTGATGTTGCACTGGCTTACAGACCGGATATTTTCACCGAGATTTCCCACGCATTAATTCCCGTTCACTATCATGACTCTTTGAAGGAATCTGCCAGGGAATGCCTTTATGTCTGTGGCAGAATCGGGAAAAAGGACAGCATTCATATTATTGTGAACCACTGGAAATCAAGATCCGGCGGAACCGAGGAAACCGAAGCCAAAAGAATCGCTTACGCTAAAACCATCAGACACTGGGTCGACTCTATTTTCAGAATGAGTCCCAACGCTTACATCTTTTTGATGGGTGACTTCAACGACGGACCGAATGATGCCAGTGTCAGAGAATTTCTGATCACGGATCAGACAGGCAGTGTGGTCAATTCCCGGATACTCCTGAATCTCACCACTGCACTTGCAGATTCAGGCAGGGGAACCCATTACTACAAAAGCTGGGAATTGTTTGATCAGATGATAGCATCACCATCCCTGGTAAAGAATAAAAAGAAAGGTCTCAAAATATCCGGTCAGGCCGTTATTTTCTCCAGAGAGTGGATGTTGTATAAGAATAATAAGGGCCTGATGGTTCCCAACAGGACTTTTGCCTCTGGACAGTATTTCGGCGGCTACTCTGATCATCTGCCGGTTACAGCACGTCTGTGGATCCTCAGATAAGCACAGTGCTTTACGGCTGAAGAGATTTACGGCCGGATGTTTCAAAAAATCACTATTTTTGAAACTCCGAAAATCATTACTAATACAAACATATATGAAGAAACGATTGCTTATTACGGGCGTCATGCTTGCCCTGACGGCAGGACTTATGCCTGCACTGGCCTGCACTAATTTTCTGGTCACCAAAGGGGCGTCAGCCGATGGGTCCACGATGATCAGTTACACGGCCGACAGTCACACCCTTTACGGGGAACTTTACTACTGGGCTGCCAGGGATTACAAGCCGGGAACCATGCTCGATATCTATGAATGGGATACCGGAAAATTTCTCGGGAAGATCAAACAGGTGGCCCACACCTATACAGTGGTGGGCAACATGAATGAACATCAGCTCGCCATTGGGGAAACTACTTATGGCGGACGCGAAGAACTGGTTGACACCAACGGGATCATGGATTACGGCAGCCTTATTTACATTGCGCTGCAGCGGGCAAAGACCGCACGTGAGGCCATCAAAATCATGGGAGACCTGGTTGCAGAATACGGTTACTACAGCTCAGGCGAATCCTTTTCCATCTCCGATGCCAATGAAGTATGGATCATGGAAATGATCGGTAAAGGCGCGGGGAATAAAGGCGCAGTATGGGTGGCGATGAGAATTCCTGACGGATATATCTCCGGTCATGCAAATCAGGCACGCATCACAACTTTCCCGCTGAATGATCCTGAGAATTGCATTTACGCTGCTGATGTCATTACTTTTGCACGTCAGAAAGGCTATTATCAGGGGGAAGACAAGGATTTCAGTTTTTCAGACACCTATGCTCCTGTTGATTTTGGCGGAGCACGCTTTTGTGATGCCAGGGTATGGAGCGGTTTCAACAAAGTATGCCAGGGCATGGACAAATATCTGGATTATGCATTGGGCCATAACCTGAAGAACCGTATGCCTCTCTGGGTCAAACCTGACCGCAAACTCAGCGTACACGATGTGGCTGAAATGATGCGTGATCATTATGAGGGAACTCCCATGGACATGAACCAGGACGTGGGTGCAGGCCCGTATAAATGTCCTTACCGCTGGAGACCGATGACCTGGAGTGTCGACGGCGTTCAGTATCTTCATGAACGCGCTATTTCAACCCAGCAAACAGGTTTCTCCTTTGTCACTCAATCGCGTTCCTGGCTGCCTGATGCCATTGGCGGTATCATATGGTTCGGGGTCGACGATACTTACAGCACAGTCTACAGCCCGATCTACACCTCCATCACAAAAGTTCCCGAAGCTTACGCAGAAGGTAACGGCAGCATGATGGAATTCAGCGAAACGTCTGGTTTCTGGGTATTCAACCAGGTCTCCAATTTTGCATACACGCGTTATAGCGACATGATCCCTGAAATTCGGAAAAAGCAGGCTGAAATGGAATCCGCGTTTTTTAAGGAAGTCCCCGAAATTGACAAGCAGGCCCTGGAACTGCACAAGAAATCCCCGGCCAAAGCTGTCTCTTTCCTGACTGATTATTCCGTGAAAGCCGGAAATTCAACAGTGGCTCAGTGGAAAGCCTTTTATGCATATCTGTTCACAAAATATATGGACGGGAACATCAAAACACCGGTAGCCGGTGAGAAATTCCCGGCAGTGAAACAACCCGGTTATGGTGATGACTGGGAATGGCTCATCATCAAGGAAACACGGAACCGTTACAGGGTACCGGAAGGAGGGGGGCACTAAGCCCCCTTTTTTTATAAAGTGATGCCCAATACCAGGTAGATATTCTGTCGCTGAGGATTCGTAATCAGGCTGGCACGCAGGCCTATGGAGTAATTTTTTCCCAGCCTGATGTCGCGGTCGGCACTGATTCCCAGGTTAACCAGTCCGAAACCATTCCCATAAAATCCGGCAGCAGGTGTTATGCCGGCAAAAACGCTGAAATGTCTGAACGACCAGGCTGCTTCAAAGTAGGTAGAATACTGGTTAACATAATAAGCCGTGGTATCGTTGAGACTGGTGTCGATCACCACATGATCTACCTTCATATCTGCGCCATAGAACATCGTGGCTGCGGTCAGTTTCAACGGGACTTTCTCCGGGCCCTCCCAGCTCAGCGTTCCTTCGAGGAGGTGACCGGTAATGCCTTTGCGGTAATCAAAAAACCGGTTGTTTTCCAGGCTCTCATCCATCACAAAATAATCAGTCAGCATCAGGCTGAAGCCTTGGTATCCGTACCCAAGGTAAAGATCTACCTCAGCGTAGTCGCCGCTAAAACTATATGATCCCAACGCGCCGATCCTGAGTCCGAAAGCAGGAGCATATTCCACCCAGGGCTGGATATTGGGCGAGCGATCGAGAAGCTGGCCGCGCCAAACATACCGGCTCACCAGATCACAACCCGGATTAAAGGGAGATGTCTTTTCTGGAACAGTATCCTGGGCTGACAGCGAAAAGCCGCCGGATAGCAGGATCATCAGGCTTATCAGGTGTTTTCTCATGGTCTGGGTTAATTTATTGGACTCTCCTGAGGATGTTGATTTCATTTAAGGTCAGGTGGCGCCACTTGCCGCGGGGGAGATCCTTCTTGGTAAGATTCGCAAAAACCACCCGGTCCAGTTTCACCACTTCATATTCCAGTTTCTCAAATATTCTGCGGATGATCCGGTTCCTTCCTGAATGAATCTCAACCCCGATTTTGGTCTTATCACTGCCCGTACCTGTGTATGCAATGGCATCAACCGCAATCGGTCCGTCATCCAGCTCCACACCGTCAGCAATCGACAACATATCGTTTTTGGACAGCGCCTTATCCAGCTCCACATGATAGACTTTCCTGACCCGGTGCCGCGGATGCGTCAGCTTTTTGGCCAGGTCGCCGTCATTGGTCAGCAATAACAAACCCGTTGTATTGCGATCGAGACGTCCCACGGGATAAATTCTCTCCTTACACGCCCTGGCGACAAGATCCATTACCGTTTTACGCTCCTGAGGATCATCCACCGTTGAAATATAACCTTTGGGCTTGTTCAGCAGAACATAGCGCAAGGCTTCTCCGCTCAGCACTTTGTTGTCGTACTGTACCACATCCCCAGGTTTGATTTTGGTGCCGAGTTCGGTGACCACCTTTCCGTTGACTCTTACAACGCCCGTTTCGATCAGTTTGTCTGCATCCCTGCGCGAACAGATCCCCGCGTTAGCAATGTACTTGTTCAGCCGGATACTCCCGTCGCCCGGGTGCAGACTATTGCGCCCGGCCGGAGTCTTCCCTTTTTCACTCTTCAGCGGACGCGTGATCAGCGTATGCTTGCCACTGCCGCTCCTGACGCTCTTCTTCTTAACCAGGGTGTGCTTCTTCTTCTTTTCTTCTTTCATAATGTCGGAT
Source organism: uncultured Bacteroidota bacterium (assembly GCA_937934705.1). GTDB lineage: Bacteria > Bacteroidota > Bacteroidia > Bacteroidales > CAIWKO01 > CALGYY01. Next base: position 9,784 of record CALGYY010000298.1, on the reverse strand, counting down.
AAAACGCATCCGGGATGTGGCTGATGGTACATTCTTCACCATTAATGATCACCGAAATGATATCGAACCGGACCTCCAGATCCAGCTTCTTAATACGGATATATAAATCAGCCATACGGATGATATTCTTTTGCTTCTTTCGGTTAACAGCCAGTTCAGGATTCCCGAACATCGCCGTTTGCCTGGCCTTCACCTCAATCACCACCAGCATTTTGCCTTCACGCGCAATGATGTCGATTTCCCCGAAATGGCATCGCCAGTTCGTCTCCAGGATCTCATAACCTTTGTTTCGCAACCAGGCACGGGCGCGATCCTCTCCTTCCCGCCCCAGTTCTTTTGAGTCAGTCATGTTTTTTGTTTTTTGCAAAGATAGATAAAGAATGAGGATGAGCCCTGTCAGTCTCAGCGGAATAAGAAACAAATCAGACCCCGGGCAACCAGAAAAGGAGTTTTCACGTCATGAAGGGGCTGATGTGTTAAATGTTTTGCTTTTTTGTAATTTTTTGTAAATTTGCAACTTAAAACCCGGACAACCTTAGTTTTGTGAGAACAACCATAAAAAAATTCGGATTGCTGATATATGTCTGGACGCTGACTTTGTCAGTTCCGGTATATGCACAGCTCACGGTAAATACCGCGCAAACACCCACCCAGCTGGTTCAGAATGTACTGGTCGGAAGCGGGGTAACAGTAACCAATGTCACTTTTGCAGGAGCAGCAGGCTCCATCGGGCATTTTACAACCGGCGGCAGTCCCACCAACCTAGGACTCAGCAGCGGGATCATCATGTCAACCGGTCTGGTCAACGGATCTCCGGCCATCGGCTCACCCGTTTCAGGCTTCGTATCCAACTCCAACGGTACCGGGAGCGATCCCAATCTGGCAACCCTCATCCCCGGCTTTACTATTAACGACGCCTGCGTGCTTCAGTTTGATTTCATGCCGCTTTCTGATACCATTCGGTTCAGGTATGTGTTTGGATCTGAGGAATATAATGAATGGGTGGGCTCAAGCTTCAATGACGTATTCGGGTTTTTTGTCAGCGGACCTAATCCCATGGGTGGGAATTATTCAAATAAAAACATTGCCCTGCTGCCCGGCTCCGCTATGCCGGTTGCTATCGATAATGTGAATTCCGGGATGAATTCTATGTATTATGTTAACAATGAAGCGCTTGGCGGATCAACTATTGTGTACGATGGCTTTACGGTGGTTCTCACCGCCTGGTGCCTGGTGGTTCCGTGCGTTCAGTATCACATCAAACTGGCCATCGGTGATGCCGGCGATTCATCTTACGACTCCGCCGTGTTTCTTGAAGAAAATTCCTTTTCCACCAATGCCGTTTCCATTACCACATATTATTCAACACCCCAGGCGGGTACTGATGCCGTTGAAGGGTGCAATGATGCCATCATCAGCTTCAAACTGCCCAACCCCGCTCCTTCTCCCTTTCTCGTTTCATATAGCATCGGAGGCACGGCTACCAACGGAACAGACTATACCAATATCCCCAATTCGGTGACCATTCCCGCCGGTCAGGATTCAGTGAACCTCGTGATCCACCCCGTTCTCGACGGGCTTGCCGAGGGCACTGAAACGGTTGAACTGACGGTTCAGACAAGTGTTTGCGGCGGAACAGCCCTCGTCAGCATCAACATTCTGGACAATATTCAGATGGCCATTACCGCTTCCGCCGACACCACCATCTGCGGAGGATCAGCCAATATCTGGGCGCTGGCCACCGGCGGCATTCAGCCCTATACCTATCAATGGAGCAACGGAGCCGGATCAACAGCAAATGTTACCGTTTCTCCCACGTCAACCACGACATATATCGTTACCGCATCGGATCTCTGCGGGACGACAGTCACCGAAAACGTCACCATTTTTTCCGGACAAGGAAATGCAGACGCAGGCCCGGACCAAACCATCTGCGAAGGTGAATGGGCGACCCTGAGCTGTGTGGGCGGAACCTCATGGCTCTGGAGCAACGGCGCCACTACCGCGTCCATTACGGTGAACCCAAATTCTACCACCGATTACTCTGTGACCGCCTACGGAACCTGCAATGCAGTTGACACCGTTACCGTTTTTGTTAACCCCCTGCCGGTGGTAACAGCAACTTCCAGCGCCAACAGCATTTATCTCGGAGGTAGTGTGACCTTAAGCGTAAATGGCGCTGCTACTTATCAGTGGAGTTCCAATCCCACAGACCCCAGCCTCTCCATACAGTCAACTTCCCAGCAGCCGACAGTAAACCCGCAAACCACTACAACCTATAATGTGGTTGGATGGGATGCCAACGGTTGCAGCGGAAGCGCAACTGTTACGGTTGTTGTGATCCCGGTTTTCCCGGAAGTCGATTTTTCCGGCAGCCCCCTGTCAGGATGCGAACCCCTCCTGGTCCAGTTCCTTGATAACAGTGACAAGGTAAGTCCTGATGCCACCTATTTCTGGGAATTCGGCAACGGCAACACCAGCACCGAAGTCAACCCCATGGCCTATTACCCCTACGCGGGAACCTATGATGTAACCCTCACCATCACCAATCCCGGCGGTTTCGGAGCCTCCATGACCGCCAGCGGGATGATAGAAGTTTACCCCACACCCATCGCGATCTTTGCAGTGACCCCCAACCGGGAAGTCACCGAATTTGAGAACACCCTCGGTTTCTTCGACCAGTCGGTGGGTAACCCGTCACTATGGCATTGGGACTTCGGTGACGGAGATACTTCAGACCTTTCTCAGGTTTATCACCAGTATACCGACACCGGTACCTATGACGTCACCTTCACAGTAACGACCATTCATGGTTGCGTTGATACTGCGCACACTACAGTAAGCGTAAGACCCGAAACCTATTTGTTTATCCCCAGTGCCTTCACTCCCAATAACAATGGCATCAACGATCATTTCTTCATCCAGGGAAACGGTATCCTCGAAGGCTCCTTCACCATGAGAATATTCAACCGCTGGGGAGAACAGGTTTTCTTCAGTACCGATATCAGTGAAACCTGGGATGGAACCTACAAAGGCAAAAAAGTCCCCGGTGACAATTATATTTACCTGATTGATTATCTGGATCTGAATCATGAGATCTTCCACCGTCGGGGCTCTATTACAGTGTATTACTGATAATCATCTCTGATTTTCCGGGAAAAGGATTGCTTTTAACAGGATTATTGTATTTTAGGCAACCAATTGAGTGCCGGCTGCGTCTTTTGCCCACGTAACCCGCAAAGCAGAATTGACGTAAGTACTGCATCGGCCCCAATGCTCAATTTATGTATAAAAAGATACACACGTTTCCCCTGTTTGTTTTTTGTATCCTGCTGAGCAGCAGTTTGCAGGCCCAGTTGGTCATTACTCCCGGAACCCCCACCAACCTGGTGCAGAATGTACTGGTCGGAGGCGGGGTGAACATCTCAAACATCACCTATTCGGGAGGAGCGAATACCCTCGCGCAGTTCAGCAACGGAAATTTTACCAATCTCGGACTTACAAACGGAATCGTCATGTGTACAGGCAATTATAATGACATTCCCCAGGGGGCGGTGAACAGCGCCAGCGTTGATCTGGCCCTTCCCGGGGACGGGGATCTGAACAACCTGACTTCTAATTCAAGTTATGATGCTTCAGTTCTTCAGTTTGATTTCTTTCCGCTGGGCGATACCATCAAGTTTCGCTACGTATTTGCTTCTGAAGAATATCCGGAATATGTTTGCTCGAATTATAATGATGTATTCGGTTTCTTTGTAAGCGGTCCCAATCCTCTCGGAGGAAATTATGTGGACAAAAACATCGCGCTGATCCCGGGCACTGCCCAGCCGGTCGCCATTAATACGGTGAACAGCGGATCTCCGGGATCCAGTTATGACCCCAGCGGTTGTGTTTCCCTGGGATACAGTATGTACTATGTAAACAACGGAAGCGGCGCCACCATTGTCTATGACGGTTTCACTACCGTTCTCACAGCCTGGTGCCGGGTGACTCCCTGCGTGAACTACCACCTGAAACTGGCTGTGGCCGATGTCGGCGACGGCATCCTGGATTCTGGCGTTTTCCTCGAAGCCAATAGTTTAACCACCAACGCTATACTGGTCAATACATGGTTCTCTACCCCCGCAGCAGGAGTAGATGCTGTGGAGGGATGCAACAACGCACTGATCAGCTTCAACCTGCCCAATCCAGCTACCAGTCCGGTTACCATTAACTTTACGGTCGGGGGGACCGCCACCAACGGGGTGGACTATCCCATGATAGGAAACAGTGTGACCATTCCCACCGGCCAGGATTCGGCCTTTATCACCATTAATCCCAATATGGACGGCATCGCAGAAGGTCCCGAATCGGTGATCATCATCGTACAGACCTCGGTATGCGGAGGCAATGACACCATACAGTTCAATATCCTTGACAATGTCCCGATTAATGTCAGCATGAGCAACGACACTACACTTTGCGGCGGTTCGGCCAACATCTCGGTGTCGGCCAGCGGCGGCGTTCCTCCTCTGTCATATAACTGGAATAACGGACTGGGAGCCGTAACCTCAGCCACAGTCAGCCCTGCTGCAACAACCACCTATGTGGTTACTGTAACAGACCTTTGCGGTTCAACAGCCACGGGAGACGTTACGGTATATATCGGCAGCGGTTCGGCAGATGCGGGGCCGAATGATACGATATGCCCGACAGAAGTGGCTACTCTGACGGCCTCCGGCGGGAGCAACTATCTCTGGAGTACGGGAGCCAATACTGCCACAATAAACGTGAGTCCGCTGATAAGCACCTGGTATTACGTGACTGCTTACGGTGCCTGCGATGCCAACGATTCCGTCCTGGTGGTGGTCTTGCCGGGACCCGTAGTAACGGTTTCTTCCAATGCACCGGGAAATACGATCAATTCAGGCGATTGGGTGACCCTGACAGGAAACGGAGCCACTGATTACTCCTGGTCATCCATACCACCCGACCCCACACTGGGGGGACAGCAGAACAGTCAGAACCCCACGGTAAGCCCTTCCACAACCACCACCTATATCGTCTCCGGAACTGATGGCGGAGGCTGCACCGGAACGGCATCCATTACCATTACGGTGAATACGGTCAGTCCTGTCATTGACTTCAGCGGTACGCCCCTTTCAGGATGTGAACCCCTGATTGTGCAGTTTACAGATCATTCACTGAATGTTGCACCGGGAGCCACTTATTTCTGGGACTTTGGCAACGGAGTGAATTCCTCACTGCAGGATCCCGTTGTTCTGTATGAGTACGCAGGGACCTATGATGTCAGCCTCACCATTACCAATCCGGGAGCAGCCGGCGCCTCTGCGACCTTTGTGGGCTATGTTGAAGTCTATCCCAATCCTGTGGCCTTTTTTACCATGGTCCCCAATGATTTTACTTCGATTTTTGAACCTGATTACAACTTCTTCGATGAATCTGTGGGTCCGCCGGTGGAATGGTACTGGCAATTTGGCGACGGCGACACTTCACTGCTTCAGAACACAGCCCACACCTATCAGGACACCGGAGTTTATACCGTAACCCTCATCGTGGCCACAGAACATGGCTGCCGCGATACGGCCACGAGCCTGGTGCATGTCCGCCCCGATTATTCCATTTATATTCCCAATGCCTTTACGCCTAACAATGACGGAAAGAATGATGTTTTCTGGATTCAGGGAATCGGCATCCAGGAGTTCACCATGAGGATTTTCAACCGCTGGGGGGAACAGGTTTTTTTCAGCGATGATGTGAACCGGGGATGGGACGGTTTCTATAAAGACAAGCGCTCCCCTGAAGGCACCTACGTTTATCAGATCATCTTCATGGATCCGCTCTTAAATGAACACAAGCTGCATGGCATTGTTACGATAATCAGATGACACATCCATTCCCCAATGTTTTGAGTCATCAAGGACCCCGCCCCGGCGGGGTTTTTTTGTGCCCCCTCCGAAATTTTGTACTTTTGTGAATCACTAAAAAATATCTCTATGGCAAAAATAAACGTCGCCATCAATGGTTTCGGCCGCATCGGCCGCCTGACCTTCAGAGCATTGCTGGCCAATCCGAATGTTGAGATCGTCGCCCTCAACGACCTTACCGATGCAAAAACCCTGGCACACCTGCTGAAGTACGACTCAGTTCATGGTCGTTTTCCGGGTAACGTCACTGCAGAAGAAGGTTTCATCCTGGTGAATGACAAGAAGTACAGGGTCTTTGCAGAAAAGGATCCTGCAGCACTTCCCTGGAAAGATCTTAAGGTGAATGTCGTGGTGGAATCCACGGGCGTTTTTCGCAAACGCGAAAAACTCATGAAACACCTGGATGCCGGAGCCGCAAAGATCGTTCTGACCGTTCCTGCCGACAGCAAAGAAGATGTGGACCGCACCATCGTCCTCGGGGTCAACAACGGAGATCTGAAGGCCGAAGACCGCATACTCAGCAATGCCAGTTGCACCACCAACTGTCTTGCTCCCGTGGCCAAGGTACTCAACGACAATTTTGGCATCAGGAAAGGCCTGATGAACACCATTCACTCCTACACCAACGACCAGATCATTCTCGACGCACCGCACAAAGATCTGCGCCGGGCAAGAGCGGCAGCAGTATCGATTATACCCACCAGCACCGGAGCGGCAAAAGCCATCGGACTCGTTATTCCGGAACTCAGCGGTAAGCTCGACGGCCTGGCCATGCGTGTCCCCACACCTGACGGATCAGTAGTGGATCTGACCTGTGAGCTGGCACGTCCGGTCACAAAAGAAGAGATCAACGAAGCCATGAAAAAGGCTGCAGAAGGCCCGATGAAAGGGATTCTTGAGTATTGCACCGATCCCGTGGTCAGTGTTGATATCATCGGCAACCCGCACAGCTCTGTTTTCGATTCCCGCCTCACACAGGTCCTGGATGGAAACCTGGTCAAGGTCGTGTCGTGGTACGATAATGAATTCGGATATTCCCAGCGTGTTGCACAGCTTGTGGGGATGCTGGGGTGAGCCCAGGCGCTGGTCATCTGCATTATTCGATATTCAATGCCTGATATTGGATATTCAATTCGACCTCATGAGATAATGTAACGGAGTATCGGGGTGTCGGAGTATCGGTGTGTGCGCTTGACTCACCTGACCTTATGGACTTTCGACCCTTCATCACTTCATCACTCATTTTCATATCCGAACACGGAACAAGGATTTTTGATTTTCGATTGAGAAGACCGATGCATTGGGCCTTATTCAGCACCCATCTTCGAAAATCCTTCTTCTCCTTTCGTGTTCCTTGTTCGGAGATCATTTTATTGAATAGAAATTCCCCTTATTCCTGAATGCACCGCACCGACATTCCCCTCTTTTTGAATCCCCAATCCTGAAGGAAATAAGATGTCTCTCCCTGCAAACTGCATTCGAACGCACAACTTTGACCTTTCTGACAGGCATCTCCCGTATAATCGTCTGCGCTCCAGAAGAAGCAATAGGTTCCTAAACGTTCAAAGTTTCCTGTTTCATCCCTGTGTCCTGCAGGAAGTCCGGTAAAACCGCTGGCATTTGAACTGCTGACACCGAAATCCCGCCAATGACTGAAGCCTTCTTCCTTCATCTTTGCGCCTGCCATGTTAGGCCCTCCCAGATACATTGACAGTTCGGTCCAGTCTGAATCAGAAGGAATGCGCCATCCGGCCGGACACAATCCTCTCGGATCATCTACCGCATACCAGTTATAGAGATGGCCGTAGACAGCCGCTAATCCTGTATCGTTTTCATAACAACAGTATGCCGGCCCTGATGTTTCTGCCCATCCTTCTCCGTCGGAAACATATGATATGCTGTCACCATTGCGGTATCTGCTTACCATGAGATTCTCCCTCAGCCACACCTGCTTTCCGATTCTTACCCGGGTATAGGTGTTGCCGTCAATATCCTGAATCATGATTGTATCCCGTACTAAGGAATCAGCGCTCCTGTTCTGACCTGCCTGACTACAGGCTGCAAGAAGCAGGAAGGGAGAAATCAGCGTAAAAAGGGTGTTTGAGATCATTATAGTAAGGAGAAAATTTGTTGCTTACCGGATTCGCCGATGCGCCTGAACACTGAGATCAATTTGGACCAACCATGCTTATTGCTATATATGAGGACATTATGGTGGTCAGTGATAATCGGCGCAGGGTGGTTTATGGAAACGGCGTGTCCTCACTTAAGAGCTTTCTCATTTCTAATTATTTCACCATAGACTCGCCACAAGCATCATGCAGGCTCATTATTCATTTTTGGTTTTTTAAGTTTTATTCCGATGAGAACTTGTGGAATTATGACAAATGGTATGCGCAAAATCAGTTGAGTAAGAAACAGTACTTTTTCGTTTCCCCCCAAAGGGTCAGCAGGACTATCGCTGATTACAATGTCATTATATGTATACATAGCCCAGATAACAACCCAAAAGACAGTCAGGGTGCTTAATATCAGATGAATATAAAATCTGCTCTTATTTATTTGACGAATAGTTGTACCTAATGTTAAATATGCAATCCCAAATACCATTAATACTGGCATGAAAATGAAATCCTTTTCATGAAAATTGTAATATTGTCTATACATATCCATCGCGGCCACTATCAAGTTAAAGATTGAAATAACTAAAAGAGTTCCACCCAATATTATCAGGAGGACTTTAGAGAAATTTGTATGATGTTTCTGCTGCATAAGTTCTATATCGGGCAAATCAGTAAAAGATATCGCAAAATTCTTAACCCCAATCTCCTGATTCCCCGCTAAAATTACAAAAGATATTTAACGTAATGATTGTGGATGTGTTGGGATTTTTTGTAATTTTATGGAAGGTGAACAGACTTAAAAAAGAGTAAGGGCTTCTGCTAAAAATTGCATGTTTTACCATACCCCAATATTTAATATTCAAGAACATTAAGCGATACAAGAAGGATTCAGAAATATGAAAACCCTCATTTGTTCAATTATGCTCTTGAATGTGTTTCTTTTTTATTGTATTGCCCAGGATACTATTATCCCTACTGACCTGTCCCGCTACAATAAGGAACTTAAACCTGGTATCACACAGGATAAGGTTATGGAAATTACGACAAAAAAGATGGATGAAGCAAAGCAGAACACCCTGGGGAAATTGATACCGCGTGTCTTCGTTCAGAATGCGGATAAGAAAGTCATTGAACTGAGGACACTGTTAAAGAAGCATAACATTTTAGCCATTACAGCAACTCACTGCTCCTGGGGCAAGACCGGACTCCTGGAAGACCTTCCAAAAGCCATCAAAAGGCTGGAGGAAGAAAACATTAAGTGTAATGTCATTTGTTTATTGGTTCGGGATACAGTGGACCAACTGGATACTGCTTCATTCAACAGTTTGCTAAATCAACTGATGTACGTTTATCCTGTAACTTGTATCATTAAGAAAACAGAAGCCGATAAACTGAATTTTTATGCAAGTCCAACGAGATACATCTTGGATAAGAGGGGATTGGTGTCTTATTATTCACTCGGTGTCTCATCCTCTGAAGATGGATTATTCAATGAGCTGAAGGGGGCTCTTTCCACCATCAATGATTGATGGAGTGTAAACGATGAGTTCAGGGGCGATCATCAGCCCTTTGAGTTACTATAAAACAATCATGAAGACTATAATGATTAAAGTGCTGATTCTCATGTGTTGTTTTGCTAAGTACGTTTATAATATCCGATAAATGATTGTTGATATACGATCACTAGCGTACCATTAAAATTAAAACAATTTTAGCTGATTATATTCAAGTTCT
>CALGYY010000297.1 GCA_937934705.1 uncultured Bacteroidota bacterium | reverse complement strand
AAACTGTCATACTGGGTAACTGGTATCGGGGGTTCGAATCCCCCTCTCTCCGCCAAACAAAAAGCCCCCCAAAGGGGCTTTTTTGTTTTGAAGAGCCGGGCAAGCATACAATCGGAAAGTAGATCAACACATAGAACCCGACCCGTTTTCGGATGAACATCGCGTCCGATCTGGCCGACAGTGTTTATTGTTTGAAAATGTTCAGGTAATCCTCAAACATATAAACACGGCTTCGCTGACCGCCGGTAACCTCATGCAATATTCCCATTTTTTCGAGATCACGGATGAGCGCATAGGCAGAGGGCGCCGAAATGCCTGTTATTTCACAAACCTTCTCAGCGTTTATCAATGGTTTCTGGTATAAAAAATCGGTGACTTTCTGAGCATTGCCCAGACGACTGCCCAATGTCTGAAGCTTGTCGTCGGTTTGTTTCTGAAGTTGCAGAATAGTATCGAATGTGGTGATGCCATTATTTGCTGTTTCTGTTATGCCAACCAGAAAGAATTTCATCCATTGATTTATATCGTTCTTCTCCCTTACGCGCGTCAGGTTGTCATAATAATGCCCGCGGTTACGCTCTAAAAAATCAGAGAGGTATAATACAGGCCTTTTTAAAATCCCCTTGCTGACCAGGTACAAAGTAATCATTAAACGCCCCACCCGACCATTGCCATCAAGGAAGGGGTGAATGGTTTCGAACTGGTAATGGACCAAGGCAATTTTAAGCAGATCGGGAAAGAAGACTTCTTTGTTATGGAGGAACTTCTCCATATCGCTTATCAATTCAGGGACAGAGGTATGAATCGGTGGTACAAAGGCCGCATCACTTATGGATGCCCCTCCTATCCAGTTCTGGGATGTGCGGAATTCGCCGGGCTGACGCTGCTGACCGCGAATACCCTGCAGAAGAATCTTATGCGCTTCGCGTAACAGCCGGGAGGAGAATGGCAAGGTGGTTAACTCCCTGATTGCAAACTCCATTGCCTTAATGTAATTCTGAACTTCCTCCCAATCGTCGCGCCTGGCAGGGAGAACATCCTCGCGTTCTAATAAGGCCTCCTCGATATTGGTCTGGGTGCCTTCGATCTTACTGCTCTGTGTAGCTTCTTTGAACACGTGCATACTCACAAACAGATCAATATTAGGAATGTACTCGGAGTACATGTCCAATTTACCCAGGGCACGATCGGCTTGACTGAGCAATTGGATAACTTCCATACTATCAATTTCCCATTGCCTGTTTATAGGTTCTGGCTGGAAGCTTTTGTAAAAGCCCTGATTTACAAACTGTCCGGCAGAGAAGTTTTTCATGGGTGAAGAAAATTTAAACAAAGATAGTGCTTATTTAAGAAAAATCACAAAAACTTAAATAGGAGATCCCGTTATTAAAGTACCAAAACCTTTATCAAAACCAGCAATTACAACTTGCGATACTTAAGTACATTATGTAAGAGGCGGTATCTCACTATGTTTTCTATTGGTCGTATCAAATCGTGAAGCATTAATGATTCGGGATTTCATAATGAAGCAAAGAGGTTATTTATTTCACCTGCTGATAGTGAGCTTGCTTGCCCTGTATATCTGCTGAATAATAGTTTCAGATCGAATGCTTTGCTTACCTTTGCCCCTCAAACCAAACTTATATCCATGACAAAAAAAATGACCCTGATCGCCGGACTGGCATTCGCGTTTTGCGCCTTGCTGTCCCCCGCAATGCTGAATGCGCAGGAAACTGCTGTCCAGCTTGCACCGGTTCAGACTTCTGATGCTGACGTCAGCCCCTGGCTGAAAGATTACGGAAATGCACCCGCTTCCTCCAAGGCCTTGTGGGATGTGCTGTTTACCTACAACATCACCGCGCTGACCACAAGCGTCGGCTGTGCCGGCGTGGCTTTTATCAACAATGAATTCTGGGTTTCGAAATGGCAGTCGGATACCATTATTAACTTCAGTTCCGCCGGTGCTTTTATCAGCAAGTTCATTGTCCCCGGACTGACAGGTGTTCGCTCCTTTACCAGCGACGGCACTTACCTCTACGCCGGATGCAATACCACAACAGTGTACAGGATCGACCCGGCAACCAAAACCCTGGCACCGCCGCACATTACCTTCGGCGGTAATGTCCGCTGGATCACTTACGATCCGACACTCAACAGCGGTGCAGGCGGCTTCTGGTGGGGTAATTTTGCTACCGATATTTCTTCTGCCAGCATGGCCGGTGGTGCGCTTTCAGCCATCCCTGCAGCCACGCACGGTCTCACCGGAATGTACGGTGCGGCTTATGACGGCACGACCCCGGGAGGCCCGTATCTTTGGATCTTCGATCAGAGCGGACCCAATACCATGCAGATCAAATGCCTTGAATTACCCGCAGGCGCCACCTTTCTGGATCATGACGCGTTTCCCGACCTGAGTACCCCATTCTCCCTGAGTTCCGGACTCGCGGGCGGCCTCTTCCTGAGTAACACCGTCAGCCCCGGCAATGTGGCTTTGATCGGTGTGGTGCAGGGAACCCCCAATAACGGATTGTTCGCTTATGATATTGAAGAACCTGCAGATCTGACAGATGCAGCGGTTACCATGGTATCCCCCGTAAGCGGGTACACTATCATCCCCGAACGTCAGGTTTTTGATGAAACCTTCTCCATCGAAATCACCAATACCGGTACCCAGAACATTGACTCGCTTTACGCCGAAGTTGATTTCCTGTATAATGGTACCTCAGTCGACAACCAGATCCTGACTGCTGTTAACCTGGCCCCACTTTCGGTGACCGACCTGGTGACCGCAGCCTTCAACCCCTCTTACGGTACCGGAGAATATGAAGTCAGTGTGATGATTTATACAGGCTTATCACAGACTGATGAAGTTGCGGACAACGATACCATGACTTTCAGCTTCCAGGTGTCGGATTCTGTCTTTGCCCGCGACAACAATATTCCTAATGGGACCGCATACGTGGTTTCTTCCACCGACTGGGCCTATGCCGTTGCCAATTACACCCTGACTGTGGATGATACCCTTACCGGGATATGGATACAGCTTGAAACCGCGGTCAGCGGTGATACCACCTTTGCCGTGGTGGCTGAGACCACTGCAGGCATTCCCACCTCAGTATACGCCACCGGTGATACAGTGATTATCGGAACAGATACCGTTTATTTCCTTGAATTCGGAAATCCTGTACCCCTGGCAGCAGGCACTTACTCCTTCGGATGCTATGAAGGTACAACGGCGGGAGCGAATCTTGCGCAGTCAACTCAATACTGGATCACAGGCATGAATTTCTTCTACACCCCAAGCGGTGGCTGGACGGTGTCGAATATTCAGACCGCACGCTTCATCCGGCCCGTTTTCAAAACCGAAAGCGATCCGACCGGAATTCATACTGCTGAAAAGATTGATTTTTCAGTCTATCCCAATCCTGCCGGCAACCGCCTGGTGGTGGAACTTCCCGAAAGCGGAGCCCTCAGTGTAAGAATTCTGGGATTGCAGGGACAACTTCTGAGTGAGGTCGCTGCCGGGAATAGCAGAACATGCACCATGGATGTCAGCGCACTTGCCGAAGGTTTGTACTTTGTGCAGATTCAGACCGGCAGCGGGACGCAAACAGTGAAGTTCATGATTGCCCGTTAATGAAGATGCTGCATATGGTCCGCTGAAAGCAGATCCGTACTGCAGAACCTCTGCAGAACAAAAAAAGAAGCTTCCTTCGGGGAGCTTCTTTTTTTTGGTACTGGCTCAGCTTCGGGCTTGCGAGGAATGTCCTGAAACCCACAAGCTGGCCGTATCGATGGTGCGAAACCCAAGACTTTCGTAAAGTTTCTGCCCGGCCAGCGTGGCCATCAGGTAAAACCAGTCTGTCCCGTTTCTGATCTGATCGTTCAGTGCGGAGGCAAGTAATGCCCGTCCGGCACCCTTCCCCTGATGTTCAGGAGGGGTGGCCATCGACCAGATGCCGCATATGTTCTCGCTTCGCGTAGCCTGTACTGTGCTTACAGGAATTCCATTATCCAGCGCGATATAGAAACTAATATCCTTACGTTGCAATACTGTCTGTTGATTAACCCTGGCAACAGCCTCCCGCGGCATTTCAAAAGCACGGGCCTCCAGTTCGCTGACAGCGTCCAGTTCATCAGGACAGCTAACCTTTCTGATCTCGAAATCACCGCTTGTGGAGATTATCCCTTCAGGAATATTCTGCATCAGCGGGAGTTGTCCTCCGCTTTGCAAACCAAGCCTGCCGGCGAGCGGATTTAGCTCTGCAGCCGCAGCCTGAGTCAGGATCACAATCAGGGGGAGTTTTCTGTTTTTGACGATGTTTATTGCTTCTGTAAGAAATTCTGCACTGTCAGCGCCTGAATCGATAAGCGCATAATTCAGGTCGGCCACCATCTCACCACTCAGTATAAGAATTCCCTGATTGCTCCGGTGTTCTTCATATTCGGGGGCTTCACCCAGAATCCGGGTTAGCGCCTGGCCGTAAAGTTTCCAGATTTCTGACGGGTTTGATTTCATGCCTGCATGTTCATTGATCGGTTATTTCGCTTTCGGAAGATTCCATGTCCGGTGGTAAATGATCTTGAAAAGACTGTTCCAAAGGAAAAGGTGCAGGATGAACCCGCCCCAGAGGAGGATGTCAGTAAAATCAAAATAGCTGCGGTTGAAGGGACTGAATTCCTCACCTTCACGGGCCAGATTGCTGAAGTCAAAAACCGGGGTATCCACCAGGTCGAGGCCGAAGTCGGCATAAAACCAGAGAATGAGTCCGATCACCGGAACCACGGTGTTGAGAAAAACCACGCCCTGGACCATCAGTCCGTGATAGCGCGGTGAGCGCAGCATCACCAGCACGAAGATCAGGATGGCGATGATGAAAACCATCAGTCCGTGGATAAATACTTTCTCCTCCATGAACACGAGGGAGAGCAGCCCCAGCACGAACATCAGGCCGCCCATCACGGCAAAATTCAGGAAAAAGTGCGCGGCTTTCACCTGCTTATAGATGCTGAAGAGCACTGCCAGTCCGAAAGCGGCGATGATGGCAAATTTCCAGCTTACACCGCCGAACCAGAGATGGCTGCCGATCCGGTATTCGATGATGGATGTGGCGATGGCAGGCATGGCGAGAGGCAGCAGAAAGGTCAGGAAGTAAATCAGAAGGACCAGGAATTCGCGGTAGGTACCCTGTTCACCGTGTGATTTGTCGACATTGTACAGCGACAATTGCCTGAATGAAAGGATAAGCCAGGCGACCACAGGAAAGAACAGCAGGTTGATCAGACGGGTATTCTCCGGCAGTCCGATCAGGTCGGTATTTCCCAGAGGCATCAGGGCCGCGAGCAAAACCACGAGAGACAGGAGGATGATGCCGAGGTAAATATTGATATGGAAGCGCGTTGCCCAGAACCAGGGAGCATTCATGCGCAGCGAATCGTCGAAACGTTTAAGAAATGCTGGGGCTAAACGGAGTATGATTTTCATGGCTTCAGAATTTATCGTTGAACAATTGTTTGGTTGAACCTGTGATGTCGCGCAGGTATTCAATTTCCATCTGGTTGTCGACCAGTTTTTTCAGCAGGTCCTGCTGACTATACTGATTGGGACAGGTGAGCAGCATGGCGGAGATGCCGTTTTCAATGCGGACCTCTTTCCAGTCGCTGAAAATCTCCATCAGTTTCTCAATGGTGAAGCGTCCGTTGAGCTCAAAGGTCCGCAGCGTTTGCATATTCCTGAAATCCGCCAGGGTTCCGTTGTAAACAGCCCGGCCGTTCTTCAAAAAGATGATCTGGTCTGAAACAGCTTCCACCTCGTACAATTGCTGGGAGCTGATGATGATACTCATGGGGTTGCGGGGGGAGTCCGCCAGGTTCCTCAGATCGTTGAGCATCTGTTCCTGGGCCTGGAGGTCGAGATTGGCCAGGGGTTCATCCAGGATGAGGATGGAAGGATCCCATACCAGGGCACGGGCGATCTCGAAGCGGAGACGGTAACCGCTCGAAAGCTGCGCCCAGCTGTGTGCTGCAAAGTTGCTCAGCCCCATGCGGTGCAGAACGAATTCCGTCATTTCCCGGTTCCTTTGTCCGTGAATACCCTTGATGGCCGCCATGAAAGAAAGGTTCTCGTAAACCTGTCCGTGAAACCGCTCGGTGCGCTGCTGAACAAAGGCAATGTGGTATTTGTTGACAGCCCAGTCGTCGCAGGCCTGCCGGTCGAAATAATACAGTACCTTTCCGGTGTCGCAGGCCAGATCACCGGCAATCATCCTCAGCAGGGTGGTCTTGCCGTTGCCGTTTTCACCCACCACACCGATGATGCTGCCCTGATTCATTTCAAGGTTCAGCGCTTCGAGGGTGAAGGTACGCATGCGGGTCCTGAACTGTTTGCTGATCCCCTCGGCGGAGGCGATGAGCTTTTTCTCCGGGGCGTTCAGCACAGCCCCTTCCTGCGGAAGGGAGCTGACAAACTGCCGGTACTCATCAGTAAGATGCGGATCATCAATGCTTTTCTTGCCCAGCTCTTTGGCCTGGTTGTAACGCAACCTGAGTTCCTGGGCCCGCATCCTGACTTCGTAAGGATACCCCAGATCGTATACCAGATCAAGTATCCGAATGCCGGCCCTGTTGAGGTCTTCATTGTCGAGCAGGTGACTGATCTCCTGCATGCGCGATTTAAAGTATGACTCCATATTTTATGATTTCAGTGAATTTCTTAGGTATGCCTGATATTCAGATCTTTGCATTTGAATGGCTGCTCATGTTAATCGTTTTTCCGAAGAACAAATATATGAATATAAATGGGGTGAGGAAGTGATGAAGTGAGGAAGTGACGAAGGTGACGAAGGTGACGGAGGTGACGGAGTGATGATGTATGGGGGTGGCGAAACTCACTGATGGGTGATTGCCGCTGACTACTGACTGAATCAGCCCCGAAGGGGCGGCAAATCAATAGAATATGGGGCGGCTCTGGCGTTTTCCGGCGCGTGCAGTGTCAGTCCTATAAGCAGAAACCCGGGGACGCGCCGCAGGGTCACCCGACCCCGACACCCCGATACCCCGACACGCCGATACTCCGATACTCCGATACTCCGACCCCCAAAATCGAATATCGAATATCCAATATCGAATATCGTATTGACCGGGTAACCGGGTGACGGGTGAGAGAAGCGTTGGATTGGATGGGTAAGCGGAATTATGCTTTTCTTTGCCGTGTGAATGCGAATCCAACACCCGGACCGGGCCTCAGATGGCTTCCTCTTTTTGCCACGACTTTTCTCGGGGTTTTCGGAGCCAATTACCTCAAACTTCTGATTATCACCATCGGGGTCAACTGGATGGCTGCAGGTGAGGACAATCACTCCCTCATCGTTTCAATGACCTCAGCACTTTTTTTTGTCTCCTATATCTTCTTTTCACCCCTGGCCGGCCGACTGGCCAAAGTGATGCTCAAGCGGAAAGTGATTCTTTATATCCGCATCGTGCAGTTTCCGGTGTACCTGCTGGCCTGCTTCGGATTCTGGATCCACAGCCTTCCGGTGGTCCTCGTCTGCATGTTCCTGATCGGCTTTACATCAGCCATTTATGGTCCGTCGAAATATGGACTGATCCGGGATATCGGCGGGGTAAAAGGGATCTCCTTTGGAACCGGAACCCTTGAGATGCTAACCTTTTTCGGAAACATCCTGGGTCCCTTTGCCGCATCCCTTATCGCAGACCATTACAGCTTCACGGCCCTTGTGGCAGTGATGTGCGGCAGTGCGCTGCTCAATTTTTTTGTGGTACTCACATTAAAAGCAGAGGAGGGGGAGCCCCTGCACGGCAATCGTGAAAGCATAAACCCTGTCCGCTTCCTGATCAATTCTTACCGCTGGGCAAAAAACTACGGGAAAATGAACCTGATCGTGCTCGGACTCGCTATGTTCTGGATGATGGATGCCGTACTTCAGATGAACCTTTTTGTACACTGTCCCGAAACACTGGGGATGTCTTATACCGGTATGAGCATCGTGATGACCATTGCCCTGGTCGGGATCGGACTGGGCAGTTTTCTCGCGGGACTTCTCTCTAGGGGGAAGGTCATGCTGATACTCACTCCCGTGGGCGGATTCGGAATGGCGCTCAGCCTGGCGGTCCTCACTCTTTTTAATCCGCAGAATGTGGTGTTCTTCACCGTTCTCATCTTCCTCACAGCAGCCTTCAGCGGGGTTTTTATGGTGCCGCTCAGTGCCAGTATTCAGGCGCGTGTTGAAGGACGGAAGCAGTCGGATATGCTGGCATATTCCAATTTCGTGACTTTTCTGCTCCTGTTCCTGGCCTCTGCCCTGTTCGGACTGATCGCCGACTTCCTTGGAACGCATACCGTGTTCATGTTCCTGCTGGCCTGTTCCATTCTGATCACCTGGGCCCTGATCACCTCTCTGCCTGAGCTGCAGGTGAAGCATATGAAAGAACAGCAGAAATAACATTGACATCGCCTGCTGCGATTGCCGCTGGATCCTGAAACACTTTCCTGTTCTTGCCTGATCCCGCTGGAATATGTAGATTTGCATAAAAATCACGCAATGAAGACAGTCCTGGTTACCGGAGCCTCATCCGGCATCGGCCGTGAAACCGCCCTGGTGTTTGCGCAAAATGCATATCAGCCCATACTGGTGGCAAGAAGAAAAGATAAGCTCGAAGAAGTCCGCGCGTTGATCAGCGGGAAGTACGGGATAAATGCTGAAGTCATCGATATGGATCTTTCGCAGCGGGATAGTGCTCTTGCCCTCACTGAAAAGGTCAGAGGTCTGGGCCTCACCGTGGATGTACTGGTCAACAATGCAGGCTATGGACTCAGCGGAGGATTCACTGCCATCGATGAGCAAAAGCAGACCGATATGCTGATGCTGAATATGGTGACACTCACGAGACTGACCCGCTTTTTTGCTGAAGACATGGAAAAACGGGGCGGGGGAGTGATCATCAACCTGGCCTCCACGGCCGCTTTTCAGCCCATCCCCGGGCTCGCGTGCTATGCGGCCACCAAATCCTACGTGCTGAGCATGACTGAAGCCATCGCGTATGAAATGCGTAAGACCGGAGTGAAACTTATCGCCATCTGCCCGGGGCCTACAAAGTCTGAATTTGCTCAGGTGGCGGGTGTGGAGTCTTCATCCATGTTTGACAAGGCGCCGGGTTCAGGAGAACTGGCGAACTTCATCTTCAGTTCACTGAATTCAAAGAAGTATTTCCGGATACACGGTTTTAAAAACCGCTTCCTGAAATCAATCTCCGGGATGGCCCCGCATAAAATGGCGATGGGGATTGTCGAGAAAATGATGAAGTAGGAAGTGTTTCTGCTCTTCAGATGATATATGGTTTCGTATGGCACTGGAAATACAGGGTTCTGAAGGTGGCTGTTGACATTGTTTTGTGAACAATCACAAATTTTTAGGGATTGACTTGAATTGATCCCTGTGCTGATGTACCTTTGCATGGTGAAAGTCCTGAAAACATCTGCCTTGTGTCTGATGACCATTCTGCTCCTGATACAGCAGATATGGATGCTGCCGTCATGGAATGGTGATGCCTCCCCGGGTGTAGAACGTGGTCATGAATGCACGATCTCACCGGGAACCGGGTTCATGCAGCAATTGATGGCGCATGAATCTGAAAGGATACAAAGAGTTCAGGGGAGCTTTCTCCAGAAACTCATCAGGACACCGGTTCTGCCTGAATTCACAGCCACGCTGATCTCATTATCTGAAACAGCCTGCCCGAGACCCGCGGCACTCGCAGAACAATTCCTGATCATCGTTCTGCCGCTCGAATCTTTCAGCATCCCTTTTCCCTTTCATTATTTCTGGTAATGTCATCTGAGAATCAAGCCTGTTCTTGAGTTTTAATTATCAGATTATTTATTTTAAAGTATTTGTTATGAACGATACAATAGTATTGGTATTGGTGGTATTCCTTATCATCATTGTGACGATAGCCCCCTTTGTTGCATATTCTGTTATCAGAAAAGGGAAGAAAAGGAAGATCAGGGAAGCCTATATGTCTAAAGCTTCAGATTATCAGGTGGTTCCTGATGTGGTTTCCATGACTGACAATTTTTTTCTCGGACTGGATACGGCCCGCAAAAAGATATTTTTCAGCAATGTTCTCAATCATCTGTATGTCATTAACCTGGATGAGGTCAGGAATTGTGAGGCTGTGAATATCTCTCACCAGGTGGGCCCGAAGAAAGAGAGCACGACCGTAATTGACCGGATTTCACTGAGGTTTTTCTTTCATGATAAGACCAATAGGGATCTTGAACTTGATCTTTTTACCATGGATATGAACTCCATTCTCCGTGATGAACTTCAGTTGACGGCAACCTGGAGTGAAAGAATAAACAACATGGTGAAATAGATCAAAAAAGGCTGCTGTTTTTGCTTTCCGGCAACGGTACGCAATACCTGAGGCTGACTTCCAGTCCGCCCAGGTATTTGCTTGCTGCCGATAATTCCGAGGTGTTGACGTCGTAACTGAGACCCAGCAAAAAGTTGCGGTACTCGAACTGTGCACAGGCGATCACTGCATCGTTGATACGATAATATGCTCCCAGTGAAAGAGATGTCTCCCTCTGCGTTCCTGCAAGCGAAGGTCCGCTCAGACCGATATGAAGCAAAGCTCCTGCAAGGATCTCGTTTGACGGGCCCTGATGATACCACACGGCCGAGGGAACAAGCGCGAGACTGGTGTTCCAGAAGCCGATGTAGGAATTCACGTGCAGGGCCATCTTCATAAACATCTTTTTATCCGCGATGTCATAATAGGTTTGCTTTGGCCTGTTGATATGATAAAGGGCCCAGCCCGCCTGAACCTTTTTCGCATTGTTCTCCCCCGCAGCAGTGGCAGGTTTGCTGTATGTCCATAATAGTCCTGCTGAGAAATCACCCACATTCATGGTGCCGAAAGGCGCAGGCTCCCCGGGCGTCAACGCGGGATTAAAGCCATCGGAATAAGCAGGGTCGTACTGACTGGCCCATTGCATCTTGTCTTTCCGGATGCTCCTCTGGGTAAAGCCGCCCGATAGCCCTGCTGAAATAATATTCCGGCTGCTCACCGGCAGATGATAAGCTACCGAAAGATTCTCCTGCATCGTTCCCAGTTTATTCACCCCGGCCACATCATTGTAAAACTGCAGGCCAATCCCCAGAAACCCGCCTTTTCCGCTGTTCCTTAAAATCCCCAGGTCATAGGCGATACCATAAGTCAGATAGGCTTCAGAAATATGATACCATTGACTTTTGTAATTGGCACCTATCCTGTGCTTTCCGTTGAATGCACCGGTTAATGCAGGGTTGAGCGACATCGGTGCCTGGTTATACTGCGAAAAATGCAGATCCTGTCCCGCCAGATTCCATCCAAGGAATAGTATGGTGATGAAAATAAATATTCTTTTCATATGAATGATATTATCTGAGTAAGGTGAAGTTTCCTTTTCTTTCAACAATCTCTCCGCTCAGGAGCTCAATGATGGCGGTGTAAACATAAACACCCTGATCCATGGGTTTGCCTTTGTACTCACCGTTCCAACCGGTACCTGCTTCCCTGGTTTCGAAGATCTTTTCTCCCCAGCGGTCGAAAATCACGAGTTCTACATTCCTGATCCCCTCACCAAGTACCATGAAGGTGTTGTTTGCAGGGTTACCGTCACCGTTCGGGGAGAATACGTTCGGGATATAGATCACTGAAGGAATTTCCTCGCAGGGGACGGAAGATGCCGTCATCAGTATGGTGTCGGATGCTGCACAGGAATTTGCGTCAGTCACCACGAGACTGTATGTTCCGGGCTCAAGGTTTTCCAGCAAAGGATTTTGTCCGCCGTTGTTCCAGAGCCAGGTGTAAGGTGGCAACCCGCCTGTCGCCAGGGCGCTGATGCTGCCGTCATTTTCACCCAGGCAGCTTTCCTGCGTTACGCTTAATTGGAGTGAAGGTGCTTCATGGATCGTAATTGTGGCTGTATCCGCATCACCGCAGCTACCGGGGATGGTGTAGATCAACTCATGGGTTCCTGCTCCTGCCACCGAAGGATCGAACACACCGCCCGAAGGAAGCGTTACACCCGGGCCCGACCAGTTTCCTCCTGCACTGGCAGCACTCAGTAAGATAGTCGCATCATTTTCGCACCAGGGACCTGTACTGAGAATGTCGGCATTGGCCTGCGGATAAACCTGAAGACTGATCTGAGAAGTGTCACCGCAGCTTCCGCTGATCATATAGGTGATGTTGTGGATACCCGTGCCGGCAACAGAAGGATCGAATAAGCCGCTGATGGTCGTTCCGGAACCACTCCAGATTCCGCCGCTGTCAATGCCCTGGAGCTGAATGGGGCCATCGAGAACGCAGAAGGGACCTGCAGGAACGATCCCGGCATTGGCAGCCTCAAGTACCGTTATGCTGAGGGTATCGGTGGAGGTGCAGGCACCGCTCAGGGTGTAATATACATTCCAGGTTCCGGGCCCCGTTCCGGAAGGGGAGAAGGTGCCGTTGAAGGCATCCGTGATCCCTTGTCCTGACCATAGTCCGCCCGGATTGACCGCACTCAGGTTAACCGCTGAAACACTGCTGCAGAAAGGTCCGGCAGGCTGTATCGTTGCATTGGGTGCGTTGACAACGCTGATCATGGCCGTGTCGCTGTCGCCGCAGCTTCCGGAAATACTGTAAGTGATGAGGTACATCCCCAGACCAACGGATGAGGGAGAAAAAGTTCCGGCATTCACATCTGTGATGCCCGCTCCTGACCATACACCTCCGGGATCAGCGGCTGAAAGGTTAAGAGATGTAATATTGTTGCAGAAGGGTCCGGAAGTGAGAATGGTGGCATCCATGGCCTCATTGACTGTAATGCTGGCCGTGTCGCTCGCCGGACAGGAACCCGAAAGAGAATAAACCACCTGGTATGTCCCGGCACCGACACCTGAGGGGGAGAATATGCCCGCTGAAGGATTGGTGATGCCCTGTCCCGACCACAATCCGCCTGCCGTTGCTGCGCTGAGGTTCACAGCGCTGAGATTGCTGCAATAAGGCCCGGCCGCTGATATCGTTGCATCCGGTGCTCCGTTGACTGCAATGCTGATGGTATCACTTTCACCGCAAATTCCGCTGATTGTATAGATCACATTAAAAGTCCCGCTGCCGCTGACCCCGGGGGAAAACTCACCCACTGAAGCATTGGTAATGCCCGTACCCGACCAGATACCACCGCTTTCAGCGGCTGTCAGGATGACCGGGCTTCCGTTGCTGCAAAAAGGCCCGGCTGGGACTATGCTTGCATCTGCAGAAGTGCTGACATTGATCATAACCGTATCTGCGGATCCGCAGCTTCCGCCGATGGTGTATATCACCTGGTGGCTTCCTGAACCGGCCATCCCCGGATCAAACAGCCCCGTTGTGCCATTGCTGATCCCGGTGCCGGACCATGTTCCGCCCGGATCAACAGCAGACAGATTCAGCGGCAGGTCCCCGGTACAGAAAGGACCGCCTGTAGTGATTGTGGCATCCGCCATCGAGGTCACGTAAACCGAAACCGCGTCGGTCGCTGTGCAGCTTCCATTGGTCACCGTTACCGTATAAGTCGTACCACTCAGGGGTTTTACGGTAATGCTGGCAGATGTCTCACCATTATAACTCCAGAGATAGGTTCCTCCGCCACTGGCGGTGAGCGTTGTACTGTCGCCCGTGCAGATGGTCTGGTCGTTACCGGCCCAGGCATTGGCCGCACCAACGCTGACTGAAACAGAAACACAAGCGGTGGTGTTACAGCCGCCGGTGGCATGTACGTAATATGTCGTATTAGCGGATGGCGAAAGGTTCACACTGCTTCCGGTACCTGCCACAGGTCCTCCGCAACTGTCGGCGTACCATACCCATTCAGCACTTCCGCCCAGGTAACCGCCATTAATACTCAAAGTCGTGCTTTCCCCGCTGCAGATCTGGTCATCACCGGAAACAGATGTTGCTGCCAGGCTTGAATCTTCAATGTTAATGGTAACCTGATCCTGCGAGTCGGGACAAACCCCGTTGGCCAGAGTCCACTGGAAAGTATTGGTGCCTGCACTCAGCCCGCTGACTCCTGCCAGCGGATCATTCAGTGAGGTAAACGTACCACTGCCGGTGACCACGGTCCACACTCCGCTACCCGTCAGGGGGGAATTTGCAGCCATGATGATGCTGTCGCCGCAGCTCACCTGGTCCGGTCCTGCAGCAGCCACCGAAGGCTGGTCGGTGCTGATCACGGCACTGTTACTCAATGTGGAATCACAGGCGCTGTAAACCATCACCGTATAGGTTCCGGGGGCTGATGCGTTGAAACCTGAGGAAGTGGCTCCGCCGATCTCCGTACCGTTCAGGAGCCACTGGTAGGATGTGGCGCCGGTGGCGGTAACACTGAGACTGGCAGTGCTTCCTGAACATATGCTTGTTCCGGCCGGCTGTAAGGTGATCACGGGCGCGGCACAGTCTTCCACCGTTTGCGTAGCCGTGTAAGAACTCTGATATCCGCACCAGAGGTCCCCATTGCTGCTTTCTTCATGCCACGACTGAGCAACAACTTTCCAGTAATAGGTCTGACCCGGAGTCAGTCCGGTAACGGTAAAGGAAACCGGGGTGGATGGATTGGTGCAGCCGGCAATGGCCGAGGTAGACTCGCTGCAGGCAGTGATCAGCCTGGCGCAGGAAGAATTGAATCCTGGTGCCTGGGTACCCGGATCGAAGGTAGATGTCGTGCTGCAAAACATGTAATGCCTGATGTTCATGGTGCTGGGACCGTGAGGCGTTCCGGAGGTAGTCCAGTTGGCAGTGAAGCTTGTTCCGGTAATGCTCGTTGTGCTGACGGCTGAAGGCATCGAAACGAAGCTCGGCCCGAACAGAACCCGCACCCAGGGCGTTTCACTCCCCGCCAGAACGACACCCCCGGTGCTCCGCTGCACACAACGGTAATAGCGGGAAATGGTGCTGTGGGTGGCATACCCTGATCCGCCTAAGGCGTCAGTGAACCATGTGCTGCCGTCGTTACTGTACTGCCACTTCCGGTAATAGGTGGTAGGCCCCACTGTGGTTGAGGCCGTAACATCCGTGTACAGGGTCAGCCCTGAGCTGTAACAGGTGTAAACCGTTGAATTGGAAGCGTAATTTAGTGTCCCTGACCAGCCGGAACCGCTGATACTGGTGATGCCGTAAGCCATGG
Source organism: uncultured Bacteroidota bacterium (assembly GCA_937934705.1). Classification (GTDB taxonomy): domain Bacteria; phylum Bacteroidota; class Bacteroidia; order Bacteroidales; family CAIWKO01; genus CALGYY01. The sequence continues at coordinate 1,639 of CALGYY010000297.1, read as the reverse complement.
CTTGCTGTGAGGTCAGTACTGTTAAGCACAGAACCACAGCTGCGATAAGCGCGTGGCGGACTTTGCCTGATAAATGTCTCATGAAAATCAGTTTTAATGAATCCCTACCCGCAAATATAATTTATTTTTAATGCGCTTGCTCTTCAGCTTTCACTGAAACTTAATATCTGAATGATTTAGTCATGCTGAGCGCTAAAGAAACTCCCGGAATATGAGGCTTTCAGGCTGATATTCCGGGAGTGACAGAGGCTTATGCTTCGCAGTACTGAGACTTAACGGATCAGTACTTTCGCACTCCGGCTGCCGGAATCTGTCTGCAGGACGATCATGTATATTCCCGTCGGAAGCTCTGTGCTCATGCGCAAAAGACCCGAACAGGTCTGGGATGAAGTGCTGATGCATTCTCCCAGTGCATTGTAAATGAATATGACAGAAGGTACAGCAACAGAACCCATTTCTACGAAAATGCTGTGCCCGTCAGAATATATGCTGATATCATCCTGCTCGCTTTCTCCAACAGAAACATCCAGTTGAATTTCAAGTATCGCCGTGTCTGTCCCTTCATAGTTGAGATCATTGATTACGGCAATCACAGAGTAGAAGCCCACTGCAGAAGGTGGTAGCGATGATCCGTCATAGGTCACGTCTGTGGCCAGGGCAGGGGGATTGGTGCTTACAGTGACTGGTTTCGGATTTCCGTCATAAATCTGAACAGTGTCCTGTATGCTTACCACTGCTTGTGCCTTGAGTATTTCCAGATCACCGTTCACATAATAGAAGTCATAGTAATCGTCGGTTGCGCTGTCAACCACAATCGGATAAATTCCTGCGGGACTCATTGTACCTGCCGTGGTATAAATGACCGGCAGGGTGTCGATATCAGTGATGGTATCCGTTCCGACGAAGCCCGTGATGATATAGGTCAACACCGGCACAGGGTCTCCATAGGTTTTCGTTTTGTTGTCCGCCGTTACGGTCAGGTGGACTTTGGTAACAGTAAGGGTTCCGTCAATCAGCGTCAGGTCGTAATTGTTGTCTGAACCTCCGCTGAGCGTGATCGGGTAAGTTCCGACAGGACTTAAAAGCACAGCGCTTGTACTGGCAAGGGGTTCGCTGTCCAATACACTGGCATCGTCTGACCCGGCAAATCCTGAATAGGTAATTGTGAGCGGAGGATTGGGCGTTCCGTAATCCTTTGATTGGTCATCAGCCGTGGCAGTGAGTAAAGCCTTGGTGATCGTGAGGGTACCGTCCGCGTAAGAGAAAATATAGTTGTTGTCGCTTCCGCCCGCCGGGGTGATAGAATATGTTCCGACATCACTCATGGTGGTGGCGGCGGTAGTCGCCGTGGGCGGGATATCCAGATCCGCGGCATCATCACCATTCAAAAATCCTGTGTATGTAATAGTGAGCGGGGGATTGGCGACCCCGAAAGCCCTGGATTTGTCGTCGGCCGTTGCCGTAAGCGTCGCCTGAGTAATGGTGAGTGTACCGTTCACGTAAGAGAAAGTGTAGTTGTTGTCGCTTCCTCCGGCAGGGGTGATGGGATAGGTGCCGACATTACTCAGCACAGTGGCAGCAGTAGTGGCGGTGGGCGGTGTATCGAGATCGCCGGCATCATCGCCGTTCAAAAATCCTG
>CALGYY010000296.1 GCA_937934705.1 uncultured Bacteroidota bacterium | reverse complement strand
GAGATAAAGGAATGTGACTGGAGTTCAGACGTGTGCTCTTCCGATCTCCCTTTTGCGAGGTACACCCAGGCGGGAAGCCGCGGATTGATCTCGATCAGGTACAATTCCCCATCCTCTGTTCTGATCAGTTCCAGTTCCATACCGCCCCGCCATTTGGTGGCGGCGATCAGGTCGCGGGTGAGCGACAGCATTCCGGGATCATCCAGGGTGATGCCTCCCCAGGCTTTGCCTTTGTCGGTAATGTACTGCTTGCGCATGGGAACGGCTCCGATGGTCTTTCCGCGGCCATCCCCCAGGGCAACCACGTTGACTTCAGTACCCTTAACGTGCTGCTGTACGATGACCGGTAAGCCCCATTTGGCCGCGATCTTCCCGTAATACATCAGGGCCTGCTGCAGATCCCAGGCGATCCAGGCATCATAGAACTTTCCTTTGATCAGTAACGGATACCCGAAGGTGTCGCCCAATTGCCTGATCCTTTCCGGGTTCGTTAAAGCTTCTGAAGGAGGTACTTTTACTCCATACTTCTTTCCGAATGCCGGAAGGTTCGATTTGTGCCTCTCCTCAAACTGGGCCAGGGTGGGCAGAAAAGTTTTGATGCCATGATTAGCCAGTGTTTTTTCGGCCTTCATAAAGGCGAAAAGCTCAGAATCAAAATTGGGAATGAGTACGTCGATATTTTCCGTTCGGTTGATCGCCAGCAGCCTTTCTGTCAGTGCATCGCTGCCCTCAGAAGGATAGGGCATGCGGTAGGTCTTGTCGACCCAATCATGCATATAAGCCCCGGGTTCAAGGTTTTCATACGCCAGACCGATGATCCTCGACTTTCCCAGGGTCGATTCCCGCAAAGCACGAATGACGGGCATCCCGGGTCCCGGACTGTCGATGTTGTTCAGGCCGGAAACGGCTATGGTGAGTTCATTGTTCATCTTTGGAAGCTAATAGTCCATAATGCCTGAGCATGGCGGTGAATTCCTCCAGGTAGCGTCCGAAGGTGAATTCATCCGTGTCGTAATGTTCGCATACCGTGGCAGTGATCTCTTCCGGGTTTTTTCCTTCCCGGATCAGCCTCAGAATTTCCAGGCCGGTGTTGTTCAGGTTGAAGGAATCACCTGTGGCCGGGTTGAATACGAAGCCGGAATCACTTACAGCGATGTTGTCTTTGATTTTCATTGAGGTGGTTTTCTTATATCACTTACACAAAAGTAAGCTTTGACCCTTAGTCGCCCATGAATTTTTTCCGGATTTCGTCTTTCCTGATGATGAATACTTCAGAATACAGCCTCCGGATCCAATAAGTCACCGGTCAAAAATTTTTAAGTATTATGCTGCCCTGCTTTTTCTTAATTTCGCAGCAGACCAACGATGAAACTGAAAAGATTTCTTTACGGTTCAGTGAGCCTTGCTGCCCTGATCTTAGTGTCGTGCCACAACAGAACTGCGGACGATGGCCGGACCGTATTCCGCTACAACGAATCGGCGGGGATCACCACCCTGGATCCGGCCTTTGCGCGCGATCAGGCCACGATCTGGGCCACCCATCAGTTGTATAACGGGCTTCTGCAACTGGGCGACGACCTCAGCATACAGCCCTGCATCGCCAAAAGTTTTGAGATCAGCGACGACGGGCTGACCTATACTTTTCACCTCAGGCAGGATGTTTATTTTCATGATGATCCCCTCTTTCCCGGCGGCAAAGGCCGAAGGGTGGTGGCAGGAGATTTTGTGTACAGTTTTCAACGGATCAGCGATGAAACAAATGCCAGTCCGGGAGCCTGGATATTTAAGGGTGTGGCGGTCGACAGCAGTGGTAACTATGCCTTCACGGCTCCCGATGATACCACCTTTGTGGTCAGGCTGAAAGAGGTTTTTCCCCCTTTCGCGGGTTTGCTGAGCATGCAGTATTGCTCGGTGGTTCCGCACGAGGTAGTGGATCACTGGGGAAACGATTTTCGCCGGCATCCCGTGGGGACAGGACCTTTCCGTTTTAAGATGTGGAAAGAAGGGGTGAAGCTTGTGCTGGTGAAAAATCCTTCCTATTTTGAGGTTGACGGTGACACCCGTCTGCCTTACCTCGATGCAGTGGCGGTCACCTTTCTGGTCGACAAACAGAGTGTTTTCCTGGAATTCATCAAAGGGAAACTCGATTTTATGTCAGGCATCGACGCCAGTTACAAAGATGAACTGCTGACCAGGGCCGGAACGCTGAATCCGGAATACAGCGACCGGATACAACTGATCACCTGTGATTACCTGAACACGGAATACCTGGGCTTTCTGATGGACACTGCACTGGATGCGGTCAGCAGCAGTCCGCTGCGCGACAGGCGGGTGCGTCAGGCCATCAATTACGGCTTCGACCGCCGAAAGATGATGAAGTACCTGCGGAATAACATTGGCCGCCCGGCCGTGAACGGCTTCATTCCGGCGGGGATGCCGGGTTTCGACAGTTCAGAGGTACGCGGGTATGATTATGATCCCGACAGGGCCAGGACCCTGCTGGCAGAGGCCGGCTATCCCAATGGGAAAGGTCTGCCGGAGATCACCCTCACGACCACCGCTTCGTATCTGGATCTGTGTGAATTCATACAGCATCAGTTGGGTGAGACAGGAATCCGCATCCGTATTGATGTGAACCCCCCGGCCACCTTGCGGGAGGTGATCGCCAAATCAAAGGTGCCTTTTTTTCGTGCCTCCTGGATTGCCGATTATCCGGATGCAGAGAACTATCTTTCCCTGTTTTATAGTCCCAATTTCTGTCCCCGGGGACCCAATTATACCCACTTCTCCAGTCCGGCCTTTGATGAGCTGTATGAAAAGGCCAGGAAGGAAACACGCGACTCCCTGCGCTTCGCTTATTACCGTGAGATGGACCGCCTGCTCATGGAAGAAGCCCCGGTGGTTGTGCTTTATTATGACCAGGTGCTGCGTTTTGTTCAGAAGAACATCATTGGTATCGGCCGGCATCCGATGAATCTGCTGGAGTTGAAGCGGGTGAGGAAGGTGACGGGAAGTTGAAAGTCCAAAAGTCCAAAGGTCGAAAAGTCTTAAGGTCGAAAGGTCCAAAGGTCCAAAGGTCGAAAAGTCAAAGGTCGAAAGGTCTTAAGGTCGAAAGTCATAGGGTCGAAAGTCAAAAGCACTGGCGTTCTCCGATGTCCCGATACTCCGTCACTTCGTTATTTTTTGATCAATTTGAAAGCAATTCACAACCATGCACCCGGTAGAGCTGGAAGAGCCTGCGCTATGCTCAGTAGATCAAAGATACGATTTGAAAGCAATTCACAACCTGTCACAACATGCCTGCCGTTGTGATAGTTATAGACATAGCTGTGCTCAGCAGATCAAAAGATACGGGCTTCATGACCTTATGACCTTAAGACTTTCGACTTTCGACGCTTCATCACTCCATCACTCCATCACTCCATCACTCCATCACTCTATCACTTCGTCACCCGTCACCCGGTCACCTGGTTACCCGGTCACCCGGTCACTTCGGTGTTGGACATTGGCCCCGACCTTATGCGATAATGTAAGGGGGTACCGGGGTATCGGAGTTCGTTTAAAGATATTGGATACCAGCATGTTGCATATTGTAAATTTGAAATTGTAAATTTGAAATTTTAAATTTGGGTGCACCTGATCAAGCAGCCATCATCACTTCATCACCTCCGTCACCTCCGTCACCTTCGTCACCTTCGTCACTTCGGTGTTGGACATTGGGCATGACCGTATGAGATAATGTAAGGGGGTATCGGGGTATCGGAGTTCGTTTAAAGATATTGGATACCAGCATGTTGCATATT
>CALGYY010000295.1 GCA_937934705.1 uncultured Bacteroidota bacterium | reverse complement strand
AATATCTAATATCCAATTTCCAATATCGATTAACCTAACCCCGATACTCCGATACTCCGATACCCCGATACCGGGTGACCGGGTAACCGGGTGACCGGGTGATAAAGTGACGGGTGACGGGTGATGAAGGTGACGAAGGTGACGAAGGTGATGAAGGTGATGAAGGTGATGGAGGAGACGTGGGATAGGTCGAAAGTCGGCAAGTCAAAAAGTCAAAGGCCAGCCGTACTCCGGTACTCCGATACTCCGGTACTCCGATACCCCGTTACCCCGATACTCCGATACTCCGATACCCCGATACCGGGTGACGGGTGACGGAGGTAAGAGGGTACAAATGAAAGAATATCCTTATTTTTGACACCCGGCAGTCAATGAACCCATCAGACTGTATGGAAATCAACGCCATGAAGAAATTAACGATCATACTCCCCTGCTTCAACGAAGCCTTAAACATACCGCTGATATACAAGCATCTGGGTGATGTTTTGGAGAAGGAAGCCGGGTACACCTGGGAGTTGCTGTTTGTGGACGACGGGAGCCGCGACCACAGCCTGGCAGTCATCCGCCAACTCAGCGAGGATCCGCGCGTGAAATGCCTGGCGCTGAACCGGAACTTCGGTCACCAGCATGCCCTGTCGGCCGGTCTTGACCACGCGGATGCGGATGTGGTGATCTCCATGGACTGCGACCTGCAGGATCCGCCGGAGCTGATCCCCGAAATGCTGCGCCGCTGGGAAGAAGGCTATGATGTGGTTTACGCGCGCCGCAAAAACTTCAGGGGCGACAACATTTTCAAGAAAATGCTGTCGGTGCTGTATTACAAAGTGCTTGAAAAAGCCAAAGAAGTCGACATCCCGCAGAATGTGGGGGATTTCAGGCTGATCGACCGCAAGGTCCTGAAGGTTCTCCGCGGCATGAAGGAACGCTCACGCTACCTCCGCGGCATGGTGGCCTGGCTGGGCTATAAATGCGCCTTTGTGGATTACCGCCGGCCCGACCGCAAACACGGGAAGTCAGGCTACAGCTTCTTCAAACTCATGCGACTGGGGATGGACGGGCTGCTGAACTTTTCGCTCCTCCCCTTCAAACTGGGCCTGGTGATCGGCATCGCCAGCATCTTCACCGGAGCCGGCATCCTGGTGTATATGGTGGTCGACATCCTGGTGAACGACGTTTACTATCACCTGTATAAATTCCTGGTGGATGCCATTTTCATTTTTATGGGTTTCCTCTTCATCCTGGTCTGGATACTCGGAGAGTACATCGGGCGGCTGATCCGTGAAACCAAGGGACGGCCCCTTTACGTGGTTGCGGAGAAAATCAATATGGGTGCCGATGAAACTGCTGATCGCTAATTACGAATACCCTCCCCTGGGCGGCGGTGCCGGTGTGTGCACCCGCTATCACGCTGAGGGACTGGCGGCCCTCGGACACGAGGTCACCGTGATCACGGCCTGGTTTCCCGGGGAGGAAAAGCGCAGCCTCAGCGGCAGGCTGAGGATCATCCGCGTGCCTTCCAAAAGAAAATTCATCCACAAGTCCAACCCCCCCGAAATGTATTCCTGGGTGAGGGAATCCCGGAAATGCTTCGCGGCAGAGCTCAGCCAGGAAACATGGGACCTCTGCCTGACCAACTTCGCCATCCCCGGCGGGCTCTTTGCCGAAACCCTGCGCCGGAAATACAGCATCCCTTACGTCATCATCTCACACGGGCAGGACATTCCCTGGTTCTTTCCCGGGCAGCTCCTGCTGTACCACATGATCTTCTATTTCAGGATCGCCTCCCTCCTGAGGCATTCCATCGCCAACATCATGCTCACCCGTCATATGCAGGACGCTGCCGGCAAATTGCTGCCCCCAGACCTGCGTTCGCGCAACCACATCATCCCCAACGGCTGCGACACCGCCCTCTTCACTCCCGACTACAGCAGGCGGAGTGCCGGCTTCAGTATACTGTTCACCGGGCGTCTCCGCGGGCAGAAGGATCCGATGTGCTTCCTGAAGGCCATGAGAATCCTGAATGAAAAAGGCATTGAATTCAGTGCCACCATCCTCGGGGATGGCCCCCTGCGCGGGAAGATGGAAGCGCGGATCAGAAAATACGGGCTGCAGCAACGGGTCAGCATTACCGGTTGGGTCAACAAAGAGCGTATGCTGGAGGCTTACCGCTCATCCTCTGTGATGGTCTCCGTTTCGAAAGATGAAGGCATGTCCATCGCCATACTGGAGGCCTTGTCAGCAGGACTTTACGTGATAGCCACGCCCGCCAGCGGGAACCCGGAGATGATCCGCCCCGGCATCAACGGGGAACTCATCCCCTTTTCCGATCCTGAAAGGCTTGCACAGGAGCTGATCCGCTTTCAGCAGGAGAAGTTCAGCCGGGGCTACCGCATCCCCGCCGAAGACCTTGAGAACTTCAGGCAGCAATACGACTGGAGCGGCATTGTTGCTCAGTACGATCAGTTAATCCGCACACTGCTTCCATGAAGATCCTCTACCTCATCGACACCTTGTCACTGGGCGGCGCACAGCGTGTGCTGAAAGGAATCATGGAGCATCCGCCCGAAGGTCAGCAATTGTACGCTTACGCCCTGCGGAAAACACCGCTCACGGTCAGCATCGCGCATCCCCGCGTGATGGTTTGCCGTTCGGGCAGCCGGTGGTCGCTGAAACCCTTCAGGGAGATCAGCCGGATCATCCGCCAGGAAGGCATAGAGATCGTGCATTGCCAGCTTCCCCGTTCACAGATTACCGCCTTTCTGCTTAAAAAAATGAAGTTCCGGAAGCTGCGGCTCATCATCCATGAACAGGGTGATATTTTTGAACCCGGCCGCATCCTGCCCTTCTTCTTCAGACGCATGCACCGCGCGGGCGCTGAATTTATCGCCTGCTCGGCAGCCGCCTGCAGGATGATCTCAAAGAAATGCAATATTCCTTTGGAAAGTATATTATGCATTCACAATTATGTTGATCTGAATGAATTTTCACGGGAGAAGATATTACCGCTCAGGGAATCTCAGCGCATGATGCGGGGTATGGGTCCGAACGGTGTGCTGGCAGGATTTGCCGGGAGGCTGATCGGCCGTAAGGGCTGGAGGGAAGTGATCAGGGCAGCGGTCCTGCTCAGGGACCGGCAGAACCTGAGCTTTCTGCTGGCCGGTGCCGGCGGGGATGAGGGTGATCTGCTGCGGATGATCAGGGAAAACCAGCTGGAAGAGCGTGTGCAATTCGTTGGTTACTGTGAGGATATGCCCTCCTTTTATGCGGCTCTGGATGTGCTCCTGGTGCCCTCGCACTGGGAACCGATGGGAATCACCGAAATCGAGGCCATGGCCTGCGGCATCCCGGTGATTGCCTCCGATGTGGAAGGGCTGAATGAAGTGGTGGAGGATGGCGTTACGGCCCTGCTTTTCCCTGCCGGGGATGCTGAGGCTCTGGCCGGCTGTATCCGCAGCATGCTGGACGATGCCGGAATGCGTGAAAAGCTTGTAGACAATGCCTTTCAGCGACTTCCGGCATTTTCCTTCACCGGATTCAGGAAGAAGCTGGATGCCTTGTACCTTCATCAAAAAACCATATCGTCATGAGCAGGGGCAGGAGCATCATGGCGGATATCTTCGGTGTATTCAACACCAACATGGCCGTACTGATCATCGGTTTCGTGATCGGTATCATCCTGCCCAACGAACTGGGACCAGAGGCCACGGGATTGTATTACGCCATACTGGTGATCCCCCAGCTGACCCACAGCCTGATCGACCTGGGAACGCGTCCGGCCATCGTGATGCTCTCCGGGCGGAAGAAAGTCCCCGATGAGGAACTGCTGTCGGCCCTGGTATTTGTGTTTGCCGTTTCTACCCTCGCCTGCGTGGTCATTTACGGGGGCATCTTCTGGTGGATCAACAACCCGGATTACAGCAGTATGTTCATCGCCATCATCCTGCTGAACACCCCGCTGCGGCTCGTCACGGCCTATGGCGCGGCCTTTATGCTGGCCAAAGAAAAGATCCGCAAATACAACCGCATCAACTGGCTGTTCCCGCTGGTGAACCTGCTGGGGATACTGCTGTTCGTGACACTGCTTGACCTGGGTGTGCTCGGGGCGCTGCTGGCGGTGATCTCAGCCAGCTTTGTGGTGGCGGTTTACGCGCTCACGCTGATCTTCAGAAAGATCAGGCTGAAGCTGAGAATGAATGCCGGGATCATCGGTGATATTTACAAATACGGACTGATCTACGCCCTCTCCTTCCTGGTGATCCGCTTCAATTACCGGGTGGACATCTTCCTGCTTGAAAGGTTATCGACCTACAGTGAAACCGGTTACTATTCCCTCGGGGTCAACATCGCCGAGCTGATCTTTCAGATCCCCTTCGCGCTGTGGATCGTGGTGGTGAGCCGCTCGGCACGGGCCGAAGACCAGACGGCCATGGCCCGCACCGTTCTGAAACTCCTGCGGGTGGCCTTCTTAACGGCGATGGTGGCTTCCGCGGCCCTGTACTTCCTCTCTCCCTGGGCCATCACCCTGGTGTACGGCACAAAGTTCATCCCCAGCATCCCGGTGGTGCAGCAGATTCTTCCCGGCATCCTCTTCGTGGTGATCTTCAAGGTGCTCAACGGTCACCTGGCGGGCATGGGAAAACCCTGGGTTCCGGCACTGGCTTTTCTGCCTTCTGTGCTCCTCAATATCGGGCTCAATCTCTGGTGGATTCCCCTGTACGGCGCGCAGGGAGCCGTAATGGCGACCAATATCAGCTATACCCTGGGCGCGTTCATCCTGCTGATCGTTTACCGGAAGATGATGAAAGTCAGCTGGGCGGATGTTTTTGTGATCCGGCGGAGCGACTTCAGCTTCATTGCTCAGCTGCGTGATTTTTTAAGGCGAAAAAAAGGCAGGGAGGGCAGGCATGAAGACTGAACAGCAGGCGGCACCATTCTTCTTTATCACGGGCTGCGGGCGCTCAGGAACCACCCTGCTGCGGACCCTGCTGGATGCCCATCCCGGCGTGAATATCGCGCTGGAGTGCCCGCTGATCATCAACCTGAGTTTCGGCTATGCCCGCCGCAGGATCTGGCGGGAAAAGCACCTGGAGGCTTTCCGGCGCGATCTGTACAAACAGTTCCGCTTCGACCAGTGGAAGACGGATACAGAAGCCGTGAAACAGGCCCTGCTGCAATACCGCGGGGCATACCGTTTCAGCGATCTCTGCATGGCCGTTTACCGGCAATATCCTTCGAATTTCAGCAAAGAGAACATTTGCAGTCTCGGCGATAAAACGATCGTCCACGCCCATTACACCCGCAGGCTGATGAAGCTTTTCCCTGAGGCACGCTTCATCCATATGGTGCGGGATTACCGCGACCGCAACCTCTCCCTTTCCGGCGGGAAGCCCGGCCGCGGCCAGATCGTTCTCAAAACCCTCAACTGGATCGAGGTTCAGAAATCCATCGAAAAATCAAAAGCCGCGGAACCGCATCGCTTCATGACCCTGCGTTATGAAGACCTGGTGAATGATCCTTCCGCCTGGTTCCGTAAGGTTTGTGAATTTCTCGGCATCGCTTATGCCGAAAGTGTTTTCGATTACCACAAGGACGATGGAATCCGTGAAAAGCTTTACCAACGGGAATTTGCCGACACCTGGCAGCAGCACCTCTTCGGACCCATCACGGCCGGACAATGCGGAAAATGGAAAGAGCAGATGGATCCTGCACTTACGGAGATCAGCGACCGCCTGGCCGGAAAAAGGGCAGAAGAATACGGCTATGAACGGCTGTTTACCGCGCCGGCCGGGCCTGTCCGCTTCCGGTATTTCTTTCCCGTACTCGTACATGAACTCGTATCGCTGAGGCGGAAGGTCATTGACCTGCTGCCCTTCAGGGCCAGAAATTTCCTGATGGGCCGCAGCCTTCTGTTGCCTTTATACCGAAGGATGTATGGAAGAAAAACTTAAGATACTGCACATCGCCCCCCTGGTGTGGCATTACTACCGCTACCGCGACCAGGAGCTGCCCATGGAACTGGCTTCGCGGGGGCATGAGGTCATTTACCTGAATCCTGTCCGTTACAGGAACTGGGAAACAGCGAGCAGCAGGCTGCAGAACCGCGCCGATCATGACATTCCTGAAGGCGTGAAGGTGATAGAGCGTTACAGCACCCTGCCGAAATCGGTCTTTTCTTTCCTGCACGAAATACGCGATAATGTCAGACAAATCAGGATGCACCGGCCCGATGCCGTAATCTGCACCGATCACCTGATGGGGCGCATGGCCTGTAATTACTGCAGAAAGGAAAAGATCCCCTTCATTTTTGACATCACCGATGACTGGGGTGAAGTGGACCGGGGGCTGCTGACCTCGTGGTACTGGAAGAAAAGGGTGAGGCCCGCCCTGGCCCGGAAGGCCGGAGCCATCGTGAGCGCCAGCCAGCGCCAGGCTGAGTACTTCAGGGATCGTCATCCCCTGGTACAGGTGGTTCCCAACGGAAAACCCGAAGCTTTTATCCGGCAGATCGAATCCGCGGCGCTTGATCCCTCCGCCCCGCATGTGAATTTCATTGCCAGTCTGCGCGACTGGTACGATTACGACCTGATGACGGAAGCCTTCGGAGCCTTTCCGGAACTTGAACTCCGCATTTACGGCAGCGGACCGATGGAAGGAAGTATACGGGAAAAAGCCGCTGCTTATCCCAACATTCATGTGATGGGAAACGCACCCCAGTCAGCACTGCCTGCCCTTCTGAAATCAAGCCTGTTCGGGATCATCCCGCTCAGGCCCATTCCCCTGAATGACTCCACCTGTCCGGTTAAACTCTTCGATTACTGGGCCGCCTCCAAAGCCGTGATCGCCTGTCCGGGCGATGAGATCCGGCGGATTGCAGGGGACAGCATCATTTACGCCACCCAGGCGGAAGAGATGAAAGCGGCCATCCGTCTCCTGCTGGACCGGCCGGCACTGAGAGAAAGCCTGGGAAAGACGGGATTGGAAAAAATCAACAGCCTTCACAACTACCGTATCATCGGAAATACTTTTCTGGAGCTGATCCGTCAGCTGAAAAATCAGTACCTTTAACTTTTATAAAGAAATCACTTTCATCGCTTGTGAAAATATCTGTGCATGATGTGTCATGATTTTTTCGCAAACTTCAGCCCCTGAAAACCATGCATCAGGAGATCAAATCAGTATTCATCACCACCAACGGTTGCAACCGTCGTTTGCTCGACGCGGCGCGCCTGATACAGTATTTCAGGCTGAACGGATGGCAGATCGCGGAATCGTCGGATACCGCCGATTATATTTTTCTCTTCGCCAGTTCCCTCAACCAGATCGGAA
>CALGYY010000294.1 GCA_937934705.1 uncultured Bacteroidota bacterium | reverse complement strand
CCATCAGGAACTGTGCAGATCCCTTCATCACCGGGTAATATTCCCTGAGGAATTCAATATCACCGGTGTAGAGGTAATGTTCCCAGATATGCTGGCAGAGCCATACACCGCCTACCTGCCACATGCCATAACGTGCAGCATCAACAGGCGCTGTGCCGCGCCACAGGTCAGTATTATGATGAGCTACCCATCCGCCTGCATTGTAGTATACCTTCGCCGTTTGTGCCCCGTTTTCAGAAAGATCTTTTATCAGGCTGAACAAAGGACCTGTGCATTCAGAAAGGTTAGTAACCTCAGCCGGCCAGTAGTTCATCTCGGTGTTGATGTTGATGGTGTATTTGCTGCCCCAGTTTGGCAGCAGATCCTGGTTCCAGCGAGCCTGGAGGTTTGCCGGTTCACTGCCTTCCCTGCTGCTGGAAACCAGCATGTAACGGCCGAACTGAAATATCTTTGCCAGGAGTTCCTGATCAGGCAATCCTTTCTTAAGGTCTGCAATTCTCTCATCGGTGGGTTTTTCGTTCATCAGCGGATCACCAATATTGAGCTTTACCCTGCTCATCAGGGCGGTGAAATCATCAAGATGAGTACTCTTAAGGGTTTTGAAATCTTTGCCTTTGATATCTGCAAGTATCTTTTCACACCTGGCAGCCGGATCTCCGGTTATATCCTTATAATTAACAAAGCTTGTTGCAGCTGTAAGAACAAATGTCACGGAGCTGGCATTACTGATGACCAGACTTGAATCTGTTGTCTGCAAGGTTCCTTTTTCAGGCAGGGCAACAACATCAGTCTGAAAACCGAGACCCGGACCGTCGACCTTTGCAACAAGCCAGCTGATCTCTTCAGGAAGATAGTTCCATATGCCGTTTATAGTCAGCCTGTTATCCGCTGCACTGGTTTTTTCCACGAACGGACTCCTGAGTTTTGCTTCAACCGAAACTTTGCCTGGTTTGTTTGCAGAGATTTTCATGACCATTACATGGTCAGGGTATGACATGAACACTTCGCGGGTCATCCTTACATCACCGTCAGTGTAACTGATCGTGACTATGCCTGTTTCCATATCCAGTTCACGGTAGTAGTCTTTTATGGAATCACCGGTGACCTTGAAATCGAGAAGCAGGTCTCCGATCGGCTGGTAGGCCTGTTGCTGAGCCGGCTTTCCGTAAAAATGTTCATCAGCCAGTTTTTCAGCTTCCTTATATTTACCTGCAAACACGAGATCCTTTATCTGCCCGAAATACTTATAAGCATCAGGGTCATTGTAATCATGTGGTTTGCCTGACCAGAATGTAGATTCATTCAGGGCTATCCGCTCATTCTGCACTCTCCCGAAGACATTGGCTCCCATGTAGCCGTTACCGATGAACAGGCCATCAAGCCAGATCTCCCCGGCCGGTTTATCATACCATACTACCATTCTCTTTGAATCGGGAGAAGACTGTGTGGCACATGAGCAAAATGCAACCGGTACAAGAAGCAACAGGAATGCTTTCAGCAATAAGGCATCAAACCTGCCGATATTTTTCTTCATTGATTTGCCGTTTTGTTTATTTATCGTGGTATTTAAAACTAATCCAGTCTGCATATTATAGTTTTATTGTTATTTTCTGACCTGCATAGATTATCTCTTTGTCGAACTTTTCTGCCTTCTCCGCTCCTGAGCCCTTGTCCTTTGCCACAAGCATGACATTGAATTTACGCTCTGTGAGCATTCCCGGGAAAGAACCTTTGCGGTCACTGATGGTCAGTGTCTTTTTAGCATTATTCCATGAGAAGGCAATGGTAGAACAAACTCCTTTTTCGTAATTGTAATTATCGTTTTCGTCTTCATAAAGAGTGAAAGAGCCATTTGCTCCCTCATAGATACGGATCTCAAGGTTATCCCATTTCTTTTCAGTGGCGTACTGGACTTCCGGTCCGAAAGGGATAATCGAGCCTGTCCTGACATAAATGGGAATGATATCCAGAGGAGTATCCTTCTTAACTTTTTGTCCTCCCGTTAGTCTTTCGCCAGTCCAGAAGTCGTACCAGTCAGTGCCGGCAGGCAGATAGAGCTCCCTTGTCCCCACAACGCTGAAATCCTCTTCAATATCCTTTGAATACATGGAAGTAGTAACGGGGCATACGAGCAACGATTTGCCGAACATGTACTGGTCATTGATGTCCAGGGCTTTTGTATCGGCCGGGAAGTCCATTACCAGGGCCCTCATCATGGTCGACTGGTTAGCTGTAACCTCCCATGATGCTGAATAAATATACGGAAGCAGGCTATAGCGCAGTTTTATCGATTTTTCGATTGCATCGTAGACCCTGTCGCCCTTCTTCCCGAACTGGTAAATCTCACGCGGGGCATCGGTACCGTGTGAACGCATCATGGGGCAGAAAGCGCCGAACTGCATCCAGCGGGCATACAGCTCACGGTATTCAGCATCATCAAGCTTCTTCCTGAACCCGCTCAGAAAGAATCCGCCGATATCGCTGTTCCAGTAAGGGATATTGCTGAGTGAAAAGTTCAGTCCGGCAGAGATCTGATTTCTTAATGCGGTCCATGATGCTGTGACATCGCCTGACCATACGTTGGAAGCATAACGCTGCTGGCCCGCAAATGCTGAGCGGGTAAGAATAAACACTCGTTTGTCGGAAGTGACGGCCCGCTGGTGCTCGTATATGCCACCTACTGTCATAAGAGGAAAGGCATTACGGACTTTCCGGAATGAACCCAGGTAGGTTTTGTTGTCGAGATCAGCAGGCTTGAAATCCATATGGTCAGGCTCTGATGAATCCATCCACCAGCCGTCAATTCCGAAAGAGAAAAGACCCTTGTTCAGATATCTCCAGTAGATGTCGCGGGCTTCAGGATTGAATGGATCATATGGCCTGACACCTGACGGATAATCGAGCATCGGAGGCCACTTATCAGAACCGGACATGGGCCAGGTCTTGAAATCCATGAGGGCTCCTATCTTTTCCAGTTCCCTGTATTGTTTGGTCTCCGGACCAAACGAATTCCATATTGAAATGATCATACGGGCGTTCATGCCGTGCACGTCATCAACCATCTTTTGGGGATTATAGAAGTCAGCGTTAAGGAACTCCATGGCATTCCACAGGTAATTGTTCCCCCAGTACTGCCAGTCCTGTATGATGCCATCAAGCGGCACCCCCAGTTCACGGTATTTACTGACCACACCAACAAGTTCATCCTGGCTTTTATAGCGTTCCCTGCTTTGCCAGTAGCCGAATGTCCACAGAGGGAACATAGGCACCTGCCCTGTCAGATCACGCATGCGTGCGATCACACCGTCGGCACTGCCTCCGTACATGAAATAGTAATCGATGCAGTCACCCACATCTGATTTGAATGAAGTGATCTCAGGGGTGTCTTCAAAAACAGTAGGTGAATAATTGTCCCAGTAGAGGCCGTAACCTTTTACCGAAACGAAAAAAGGGATATAGTCATCAGTATTCCCCTGTATCATATTCAACGTCAGGTTACGCTGTATCATCTTTCCATTCTGCTGCTGTCCCAACCCGTAGATGGCCTCATTCCCGTCAAGAACGAAGGCCTGGTAAGCACTGAAGGTATTTGTTCCGGCATCATTGAAACCGGTAAACATTGCACCTGCTTCACTTTCGCTCAGCAGCAAATCAGATACCGGTGTCATGAAGGATATCTTACCGCTTATGAGGTTTAATGATACGGTAAGGTTTTTGCTTCTGGCGATCAGCTCGGTTCCTTTCTGTTTTATGACCAGATCGGTTTTCCGAGGGGTCATGATAACCGAAAGGCTCTCCTTACTGAAATCCTGCCCTTCCGGCCATTTCACGATCCTTACTATCGACGGGCTGTAGAATTGAATTTCAATACCAATGCTATCAACTGCAGTTTTGATGCCCAGATCAGTGATGCTGTATGATTGTCCATAGCTGCCAGTGCACGTTAGTGCAACCATGAACAGCAGTATGATAAAACGTTTCATGATCAGTATATTATGACGGGTTCAATTAATTCAGCCATTAAAAGGGTGTATCAGGTCAGATCAAGGCCCGGTGATATCAGCGGATCATAATATTAACCTTTTTGAGGTCTCTGGCATCCGAGCTATTGCCATACAGGATCTCGTATTCACCCGGGTTCACGGCCATTTTAACGTCTGATCTGTCAAAGAACTCAAATGATGAATAAGGCAGGTCAATGGACACCTCAACCGTTTTGCCGGCAGCTACATCAACCCTCTGAAAACCTCTCAGGGTTTTCAGCGGACCATCGCTGTCATCTGCTTTGCGGACATAAACCTGTATTATCTCTGTTCCGTCACGTTTGCCGGTGTTTGAAACAGGAACAGCAAGTTTAATGCTTTCACCGCTACTGACCTCAGTACTGCTGACACTGGCTTTCCCGATCATGAACGTTGTATAACTCAGTCCGAAACCAAACGGGAAAAGCGGATCAGACATATAACGGTAAGTCCGGCCTGCCATGGAGTAATCCTCGAAATCCGCAACCTGGTTTATGTCCCTGTAGAAGGTTACAGGCAGCTTGCCTGAGGGATTATAGTCTCCGAAAAGCACATCAGCCACTGCCTGTCCGCCTGACTCGCCGGCATACCATGCCTGGAGGATGGCTTCACAATTTTCAGTTTCAGGTACAAGCCCTATTGCTGATCCTGAGCAATTCACAAGAATAACTTTCTTTCCTGCCTGTTTCAGCATTTTTATGCAATTGCGCTGAACCGCAGGCAACTCTATGTCTGTACGGTCACCGCCTTTGAAGCCCGGCAGTGAGACTGGCATTTCTTCTCCTTCCAGTTCGTTGGACAGGCCACCGACAAAAACCACGAGGTCAATTCCCTTCAGCTTCGCCAGCAAACCTGAAAGATCCTGATCAATCTCTCTTCCGAAGTCAAATTCGATGACTGCCTGCCAGGTGTAACGCTGAGTAAAACGTATCTCTATTTTGTATTTTCTGCCCGCTTCAACTTTGAACGGAATTTTTGAAGTCAGTCCACGCCAGTCTTCGAACTTACTGAAAGATTCACCATTTACAAGCAGCTCAAAAGAACCGGCAGCACTGCACCTGAAAACAATCTCTTCAGTTGCGGAAGCGGTGAATTCAGTTTCAAACCTGGCCGAAAAACCCTCAAGCTTCACTCCGGGAGCCAACTCATGCTTTCCTTCTGTAGCCAGCATCAGCGGGCTTGGAAGCTGCTGATCTGCGACAGGGTCTCCGGACAGGCCGGTATTGTTCCAGTAAGTAGCTTTGAATCCCTGCCTTCCGTCAATGGCACAACCCGGAGCAAAACTGACAATTACCTTGCCGTCAACTATATCGCATGCCTTGTCATAAATTATTTTCTTTGCCGGCACTTTTGATTTGATGCCGTCAAGAACCGTTATTGTCCGTATTGGTGTTCCATTGTAGTTTCCCCATAACATCCTTGCATTATCAGCGTTCGGTCCTATTACGGCTATCTTTCCCGCTGATTTTTTCAATGGGAGGATATTGTTTTTATTCTGCAGCAGCGTCATTGTTTCGCGTGCCATCTCAAGCGCCAGTATTCTGTGTTCTTCATTGTTAATCACAGAAGCCGGGATTTTTGTCCAGGGGACGATGGCGTCATCATCCATTTCACCCAGGTCAAATCTTCCTGTCAGCACGCGCATTAAGCTTTTGTTCATATCTTCTTCCCTTATCAGGTCCATTGAGACAGCATCGGGTGATTTCAGATAATTCCAGTTGTTCCATGTACATTCAAGATCGGTTCCGGCAGGAATGCTCTGTGCCACGGCATGAGTCGGATCAGATGAGTATTTATGGCCATTGTAAAAATCTGCTATAGCGTCGCAATCAGACACAACCAGGTATTTATAGCCCCACTCATCGCGAAGTATTCTCTGCAACAGCCTTGTGTTGCTGCAGCATGGTTCATCTTCGAGGCGCTGATAGGCACACATCACCTGGCGGACATCGGCTTCCTGCACCAGTGCCTTGAATGCCGGAAGGTATGTTTCATACAAATCGCGAGGATCAACATTGGCGACATTAAGTGAGTGACGGCTCCATTCCGGACCGGAATGAACAGCATAATGCTTGGCGCATGCCAGCAGTTTCCTGTATTTTGCCTCCGGCGGGCCCTGCAATCCTTTTACCACCGAGATTCCCATCGTTGATGTGAGATACGGATCTTCACCATAGGTTTCCTGGCCGCGTCCCCACCGCGGATCACGGAAAATGTTGATGTTTGGCGTCCAGACAGAAAGACTCAGGAAGCGTTTGTTTTCCTGGCCTCTCTGCATGGCCTGATTATATTTGGCCCGTGTTTCATCTGATACGGCGCTGAAGATCCGGTATACAAGCTCATCGTCAAATGAGGCAGCCATGCCAACAGGCTGGGGAAAGACGGTCACACTGTCATTGTTGGCCAGGCCATGCAACGCTTCGCTCCACCAGTTGAACTTCTTTATGCCCAGACGCGGGATG
>CALGYY010000293.1 GCA_937934705.1 uncultured Bacteroidota bacterium | reverse complement strand
TTCCGATCTCCTCATCACTAAAAAAGTTCCGTCCACCCTGGTCGCACTGCTGGCCGTCAGCGTGCTGGCAACATTTACAGGCTTCGACGCTGGACTAACCATCGGGAAGATTCCCTCAGGATTCCCTGCATTCCATTATGAAGCTTTCAGCGGACTCAACTGGGAGATGTTTACCATGGCGATCATTCCCGGACTGACCCTGGCCGGTCTGGGTGCCATAGATACCCTGCTGACCTCAGTAGTGGCCGATAATATTACCGGTACGCGACATAAAAGCAACAGGGAACTGATCGGGCAGGGCATTGGAAACACGATTTCCGGACTTTTCGGCGGAATTCCGGGTGCCGGAGCCACCATGAGAACCGTGGTCAATGTGAAATCAGGAGGAAAAACAAAACTTTCCGGGATGTTTCACAGCCTGCTGTTGCTGGGAGTACTTCTCGGACTGGGACCTTTTGTATCATATATTCCCCTTTCGGTCCTCGCCGGAGTGCTGATCACTGTTGGCATCGGCATCATCGACTTTAAAGGACTCAAAGACCTCTTTCGCATCCCCAGGGCCGATGCGGTCGTGCTGATCATTGTGCTTCTGCTCACCGTTTTTGTCGACCTGCTGCAAGCCGTTGGAATCGGTATGGTGATCGCGTCAGTACTGTTCATGAAAAGGGCCAGCGACCTTGTCGACAGCGGGATCAGCTCACGGCCGATAGACAGCTTCGACAAAGAAATGCCATGGGAAGATGAAAAAGACCTGAGCCCTGAACTTCAGGAAAGCATCTATATCCAGCGTCTTGACGGACCCATATTTTTCGGCTCCGTTAACAAGTTTCAGGATGTAATGGCATCCGTACCTGACCATTCTAAGGTCGTCATCATCCGCATGAAAAAGGTCAGTTTCATGGATCAGTCGGGGCTCTATGCCCTTGAATCGTCGGTCCGTTCGCTGAAAGAAAGGGGAAAGGTCGTGCTGATGACCATCATACAACCGCAGCCGCTTTACATGATGGAAAGGACACACCTCATTCCCGACCTCATCCCTCAGCATCACACATTCAAGACCTTCGAAGATTGTGCACAATGGCTCAAAAAGCATCTTACGCTGCAGACAAAGGCCCGGCAGGAGTCAGGCTTCTGAGTTTTTATTAACTTTGCTTCCCTTTAACTGAAACGATGATGTATAATGAAATCAAAAACCTGGCGGAAAAATACGCAGAATATACTGCTGAAAATCTGGGTAAGCTGATCAGGATCAAATCACTGAGCATGGGTGAAAAATCCCATCAGGAGGAACTCATGCGGCAGATGAAAGAAGCCGGATTCGACGAAGTGAAGATGGATCCCCTGGGCAATGTGATCGGCAGGATTGGCAAGGGTAAGAAGATACTGGCCATTGATGCGCATATCGATACCGTGGATGTCGGGAATGAATCCAACTGGGAATTCCCGCCCTTCTGCGGAGAAGTGAAAGACGGTTTTGTCCTCGGGAGAGGTAGCGTGGATCAGAAAGGCGGTGCAGCCGCCTTCATCACCGCAGGCCGTATTCTGAAGGAACTCGCTTTTGACAGGGACCTGAGCATTTTGTTCGTGGGAAGTGTCATGGAAGAAGACTGTGATGGCTTATGCTGGAAATACATCGTGGAAGAAGACGGGATCAGGCCCGACCTGGTCATCAGCACTGAGCCCACCAATCTCAATATTTACCGTGGGCATCGCGGCCGCATGGAGATCAGCGTCAGTTTCAGGGGAATATCTTCACACGGGTCAGCCCCTGAAAGGGGGAAAAACGCGATATATATGGCCTCAAGGGCTTGCCTCGAAATTGAGAAGCTGAATGAACGACTGGCCTATGATGAATTCCTCGGGAAAGGGTCTGTAACGATCTCCGAATTTGTTTCAGGAAGCCCTTCACTCTGCGCTGTTGCCGATTACGCACGTATCCATCTCGACAGGAGACTGACCTGGGGAGAAACCAAAGAAAGCGCAGTGGCCGAGATCGAAGCGATCGTTAAAGAAATGGACGCCACCGTTGAGGTCCTGAAATATGAAGGCAAAGCCTTTACCGGTCTGGAATACGGCATGGAGAAATATTTCCCGACCTGGAAAATAGAAGAAAGTCATCCGGCAGTACAGACGGCCATCAGCGCCTTCAAAGGCTTGTTCGGCAAAGACCCGCTGGTTGATAAATGGACATTCTCCACCAATGGTATCGCCACCAACGGATTTTACAAGATCCCCACCATCGGTTTCGGTCCCGGTAATGAGGTACTGGCGCATGCACCCAATGAAAAAACACCTGTCGCCGACCTCGTTGCTGCTTCTGCCTTTTATGCTGCCTTCGCTTACAGTGTTGAACTCTAAAAAAGACATTATGGATACCGCTCAGAACACCATCGATCTGCTCAAAAAGATTAAATCATCCATGGCAGGTAAGGACTTCCTGCTCACCTGGGATCACAGTCATGAAGAACTGGAAACGGTAATACTGATTGCAGAAGCATTAAAAAAACTGAGGGAGAAGAATATCTCCTGCCGGGTTTTTGATTCCGGGATCGCGGTTTCCAATTTCAGGGATAACAGCACCCGCACCCGTTTTTCTTTCAGCTCAGCCTGTAACCTTCTTGGTCTTGCCGTGCAGGATCTTGATGAAGGCAAATCACAGATCGCCCACGGGGAAACCGTCAGGGAAACGGCCAATATGATCTCCTTTCTCACTGAAGCCATAGGCATCCGCGACGACATGTACCTGGGAGCCGGGCACACCTATATGCTGGAGGTCGGTAAAGCACTCGACGAAGGTTATAAAGAAGGTGTATTGCCCCAGCGACCGGCACTGGTGAACCTCCAGTGCGATATTGACCATCCCACACAATCCATGGCCGATCTCATGCACCTGCGGCAGTATTTCGGAGGACTCGATAAACTCCGGGGAAAGAAAATCGCCATGACCTGGGCCTATAGCCCTTCATACGGCAAACCACTGTCGGTACCCCAGGGGATCATCGGACTGATGACCCGCTTTGGAATGCACGTTGAACTCGCCCACCCCGAAGGCTATGACCTCATTCCGGAAGTGATGGATATCGCCATGCGGAATGCCATCGAAAGCGGAGGCTCCTTCAGGGTCAGCAATAAAATGGAAGATGCCTTCAGGGATGCCGACATCGTCTACCCCAAGAGCTGGGCGCCAGACGCAGTGATGCAGAAGCGCACCGAACTGCTGACCGCCAAAGACCAGGACGGACTGAAAGCGCTGGAAAAAGAATGTCTTGCCAACAACGCGGGCTTTAAAAAGTGGGAATGTACGGAAGAGATGATGAAGCTCACCAGGAACGGAGAGGCGCTCTATATGCATTGTCTGCCAGCAGACATCAGCGGGGTCTCCTGCAAAGAAGGTGAGGTTTCCGCCGGAG
>CALGYY010000292.1 GCA_937934705.1 uncultured Bacteroidota bacterium | reverse complement strand
AAAGTTGTTCCGTCAATATAATCCTGTACGGGAAAATCAAGAGCCACAGCGAAAGGAACAGTCTTTGATTCAAATGGTCCCAGGCTAAACGTCAGACTGACAGCTGCTCCATAATCACTGCGGATAACCGGCTGCCGTTTTTCATAAAAGCTGCCATCGCTGCTCAGCAGAAGATCACCGGAGTATTTATTGAGGCAGAAATAGGGTTGGGTATCCACGGCAACGCCGGGAACGTCTGTAACTGCTATCGCCATCCTGTTCTGGCTTTCATTGCTGCCCATAATTATACCACGGATACCTTCCAGACGGAACTCTTCATGTTTCTGTTCTTTTACTGCAGCAGTAGCTACAAAAACACTGTCCTGATCAGTGGGTTTGAGCTCCTTTTCCTGGAGATTGACCAGCGATGGTCTTGGTATTACGATTGTGACCTGCTGATCGTATCCTGTAACATTTTCAACCACATATTCTTCAACACCGAGTGGCATCAATGTCTGTTCCCCGCCGGAAAGCAAAGGAGAAATCAGTCTCCTGATGACCTTCACATTTTCAAATTTATAGGCAATCTCCAGTGAGGGAGTTGCAATTGTCAATGCGATGTTCTCTTTTTCAACCGGAGCAGGATAATAATTTTTAACTGCCGGGATATCATCGGGGAGTTCAGTTTCACCCGGTAATTTCTGCGTCAGCATTGTACAATCATCACCTATACGAATATAGGGCGCCGAGCCGAATTGAACCGCTTTCTGATTCAAAAGGATAAGACGACCGGCTTCGTTAAACCGGTTATATAAACCGTATGGTGAAATACCGATCGAACAGGTAGGTGCGCCTTGCAATGCCACAGTATGCGGAAACTGAAGACATTTGGACATTCCCTGGAAATGCACTGACATAAAATTCTCTTCATAAATTTTTGCGATTTCAGTGCCATCAATTGTGTAGATATCCTGAATGTTGAAGGATGCTGATTTTGTCATTTTATTCTCGCTTAGTGTTCGTAATCATAAACATAAATGGAGGGCAATTTGCAGGCGCCATCACCCTTTGGATTAATCTGAACGCCAGTGTTGAATTTTAGAATCCTCACCGGCGCTCAGCATATCAGTTTAATCTTTTTGCCCTAAAGGACCTAGCACTTCCCTCCCCATACATTCCCGGGTTTTTTCTCCTGTGATTTCCTGGGAGCGGGATCTGGTTCTTCCGGCAGATTCTGTTCAGCACTCAGATCGATCGGCATCTTAGTCGTAGGATAAGGCTTGATTGCTCCGAAAAGGAGATCAGCAGATGCTCTGATTGAATCGGGTGTGCCGGAAAAATTACATACGACAGCATCGGCTACCGTAGTTGTTCCCTTCCTGTACGGGAAGTTGGTAACGACAACCACCGTATGGCCTGCGGCCTTCAGCGCCCTGGCCAGATGGGTATTGTTGCCGCGCTTTTCAATACGTGCGTAGTAGTTGGTCATGACCACCAGGTCAGCTTCTTTTGCAAGTCGCAGTGCTTCTTCGATGTCTTCCTCTTCAGCATGGAACGGGGCATCGTCGAGAATCAGGTTAGTGGAATGCTTGACCATTTGCTCGCAGAACATGTGGGCATGACTGTACAAATCCTTTCCGAGGAATTCATAGGGGATTGTTTGCTCGATCACCAGGATTTTCTTGTCTTTACTCAGGGGCAGCAGCTTTTTATCATCGCGGACTACCAGCAGGGCTTTGTGCGCAACTTCCCGGGAAAAGTCCCTGTTTTCCTTGCTTCTGACAATTTTGGTGGTCTCCTTCGGATCCATCTTACCGGCTTTTTCGAACAGACCCTGATCATATTTCCTGCAGAGCAGACGGCGGACAGCATCGTTCACGCGCTCTTCAGGCAAAGTTCCGTTCTCAACGGCACTCTTGATGCCAAACAGACACTGTGAGCGGGATTCGTCGTCAGCTTTGAGCAGGATAGTGTCAACACCCGCTTTGATGGCCATGGCACATGCGAGCGGGAGTGGCCATTTTTTAAGGATTGCAGCCATACCGATTGCATCGGATACTATGATTCCGTCAAATCCCATTTCACCTCTCAGCAG
>CALGYY010000291.1 GCA_937934705.1 uncultured Bacteroidota bacterium | reverse complement strand
ACCTTGATACTCAATATTACCTGAATCAATAGGAAAAGAAAAAACAAGGTTCGGGTGCGGAGGACTCCCGAACCTTCAGCTTGTACAAAAGCGACCATTCAATAAACAAAATTATGACAGGGTACATGTATATTTTACGGTGTGCTGATGGTACGTATTCTACCGGAAGCACGGTTGACCTGGCCAAAAGAATTTGTGAACACAAACATGGTGTGGGTCCTCATTACACAAGAGACAGACTTCCCGTGGAACTTGTGTATTTCGAAGTATTTGATCGTATTGATCTGACCTTTTTCAGAGAGAAACAGATCCAGGGGTGGAACAGAAAGAAAAAAGAAGCCTTGATTCACAAAAGAAAACGTGACCTTCCTCGTCTTTCAAAAACTACAAGGAGTTTGGAAAACCAAACAAGGCGATCGAAGATAATCACCAATCCTGACATGCATTAATGCACTGCATTTTCTCAGGGCTGAGCTTGTCGAAGCCCTGTTTAAGAACAAAAAGGTCCCGGTCCCCGAGCCTGTCGAGGGGCCTTTGTGCATGCAGTACCTTTGCTAATGCGCCCGGCTGAGCTTGTCGAAGCCGGGTTATGATCATGAATGCGCCCGGTCCCCGAGCCTGTCGAGGGGCCTTTGTGCACGCAGCGCTATAAAGGCAGCCTCCTCGGGATATAATGGAGACATCATTGAAGCAGTGAAATCCGACCATAGGTTAATATGTTCCGTTAGTCAGGGATAATGTTATCAACAGAAGACATACCTGGCCGAAAATCCCTGCGAGACTATTATTTATTATTTTTGTTTCAAAATCATCCCATATGGAAGAAAACATTCCTCCGGTTCCCGAACAGGAACAGAAAAACGGACAACTGCCTGCTGACCAGGGAAAACAGTCTGCGCCCAAAAAGAAGATCAGCACGAAAACCATACTGATCCTTGTGGCAGTGGCAGTAGCCATCATCACCCCGGTGGTCATTTACTTTGTTATGGATGCAAAGATCAGCCGTCTGCAGCGTGAGCAGCAAAAGGAAATTGCGGCAGTTCAGGGACAGGCTGCCGAAATGGTCAGGCAGGTTAATGAAATTAACCTGCAGCATATGGCCAAAGTGTTCTCCTGGGCCATCAGGGCAGAGGCTATGCGGAACAATGCCGAACAGATGAACCAGATGGTAACCGAGTTGGTGAAGATCGACGAATACCAGAAGGTTGTGCTTCTGGCCGAAAACGGCAGCGTGGTGATCTCATCCGACAAAAAATATGAGGGGGAAGGCCTTTCAGAATCCTTCTACCAATCGGTGATCGGAAGCAATGAAGTTAAGATATACCCGCAAAAGAACGGTGACCTCTTTGTATCGGCACCGGTATTCGGGATTGATACGCGGCTGGGGACAGTGGTGATCGCTTACAAACCTTCAGCGCTGGAGTTCCCTCCATTGCCGGGTGACAGTATTAAATAGTCAAAATAAAAGAGTGACACAGGTGATCCGGGCAAAATCCTGTTCAGCAATTCTTCTCTTTCTCGTGATGTTCTGGGCCGCATGCGGTCCCGCGACATTATCCGAAAGTGCATTCAGTATCAGCGGCAGTCTTACCAACAGTAAAGGCGAAATCATCAGGCTTGAAATGCTGGGGATTGACAGCATCACTCCGCTGGATTCAGTGGCTGTTGATGAAGAAGGATGTTTCTCATTCAGCGGTGATGCTGAGGCTCCTGCCTTTTACCTGCTGGGCACTTCACGCGACAATTTCATCACCCTGCTGATCAGCAAGGGTGAAGAGATCAGGATTGAGGGCAATGCCATGGCACTGGCACAGGATTACGGCATCAGCGGCTCTCCCGGGTCAGAACTGCTCATGCAGCTGAACCATCACACCCGCATGAATTACCGGAAATCTGACTCACTGATGAATGCGCTTAAAGCCGGCCAGATTCATGAAAGATACGACTCCATCAAACATCACATTGATTCATCTTTCCGGTTATTGTTTGAAAACCAGCGCAGCTTCGTCAGGAATTTCATCATCAGCCACGACACTTCCCTGGCCTCCCTGATGGCACTCTACCAGGTATTCGGAAGGGTGAGGGTGGTGAATGAGAAAGACGATCAGGATCTTTACCTGCGCCTCAGTCAGACGCTGGGGAAACGCTATCCGCAGAATCCTTACGTGGCTGAGCTCAACCAGCGTGTTATCAGGCTGCAGGAAGAGAATGCCGCGCGTCAGCTGCGGGAAGCCGCGCTGGATTCGGGAAATGTGGCGCCCGACATTGTATTGAAAACCATGGCTGGTTATCCTCAGACCCTTTCATCCCTGAGGGGACACGTGGTTCTGGTGTATTTCTGGGCAGGATGGTCGCAGGCCTCACAGGAACCCATTCCTTTCTACAAATTCCTGTATAAAAAATACGGACCCAAAGGATTCAGCATTTACGGGGTTTCGCTCGATAAAGACCGGCAGACCTGGGAAGATGCGGTAAGGGAAAACAAAATGCAGTGGATACAGGTGTCTGATCTGATGGAGTGGAATTCTCCCCTGGTGAAGGAATATAATATCTCATCCATCCCTGTCGCCTTCCTGATCGACCGTGAAGGCAGGGTGATTCTGAAGCGTCCGGACAATAACACCCTGGCATCGGCTTTATACAAAATCTATAAATTTTGATCTCCGGCAGGCAAAGTCTGGTATGTCTCGTGGCATTGATGCTTTGTTTAACGGCCACTCCCCTGGCGGCTCAGCAGTATTTTCAGCAGAAGACGGATTTTATGATCCGCGTAACACTAGATGATCAACGGCATCAGTTGCGTGCATTCATGGAGCTGATTTACACCAACAACAGTCCCGACACGCTGAAGGAGATCTGTTTTTTGCTTTACCCGAATGCCTACAGCAACAAGCACACGGAGATGTCGTCACAAATGAAGAAGCTGAATGATCCCTCCTTTGCCTGGGGAGACGCCACACAGCGCGGAAAGATCAGCGGGCTGGAATTCAAAACGGGAGATCAGGTGCTTTTTCATGAAGAGATCCGGGAACATCCTGACCTGTGCAGGGTCAGCACGGACCGGCCTCTGCTGCCGGGCGACAGCATCAGGATCACAACGCCCTTTGTTGTGGATCTCCCTCCTGCCGGCATTTCCAGGCTGGGTCACGAAGGGCAGGCCTATTACATCACCCAGTGGTATCCGAAACCTGCCGTATACGATCAGTCAGGCTGGCACCTTTATCCCTACCTTGACCAGGGAGAGTTTTATTATGAATACGGAACCTGCGATGTTTTCATTACGCTTCCCGAAAACTATGTCATTGCTGGCACAGGAGAGCTCGTTTCGAATCCGCGTGAAGAAGCTTTCATCAGCCAGCGCATCCGTCTCACTGAAGAGCGTGCGCCCACCTATGACGACCTGAATTTCCCGGCTTCATCACCCGACACCAAAACCCTGCACTTTCACCAGGACCGCATTCATGATTTTGCATGGTTTGCTGATAAACGCTATTTCATCCGTCAATCCTCTGTTATAATCGACGGTCGCAGGGTGACCACAAGGGCATACTACACCGCTGAAGAGGGGGATTTATGGGAAGGTGCCACCTCTTATATCAATGATGCACTCGACAGATACTCTGAATGGGTGGGGCCATATCCATACAATTTCTGCAGCGCAGTGCAGGGTCCCGCGGCAGGAGGAGGCATGGAATATCCCATGATCACCCTGATCGGAACCATGGGTAATGCCGCCTTCCTGGAAGAAGTGATCATGCATGAGGTCGGGCACAACTGGTTTCAGGGTATCATCGGAAGTAACGAACGCGCCCATCCCTGGATGGACGAAGGGATCAACAGTTTTTATGAAATGCGCTACATGCAATGGAAATACCCTGATCGCCATCTTTACGAAGTTTTTCTGCCATACCGCGGCCTGGCCCGTTTCATGGGTCTGGAAAATGTACCGCAATCAGAAATGTACCGCCTGGCCTGGGAAATCCTGAAACGCAACGGGACCGACATGCCTGCCGACCTGCCCGCTGATGAGTATCCGGTGATGAATTACGCCGGCGATGTTTACATGAAGGCCGGACTTGCCTTCAACGCACTATACCTGAGCAAAGGGCCCGGTCTTTTTGACACCGCCATGCAGGAATATTACAGGTGCTGGGCTTTCAGGCATCCGCGGCCGGAAGACCTGAAGCTTATCCTGCAGAAACATTATGGTGAAGATCTGTCATGGCTGTTCAGTGGATATCTGAAAGGGGAGTCGGACGATTACCGTTTTTCAGCCGCCGTCCGCGATCAGGACAGTCTGAGCGTGCAGATCCGGAACCGTGGCAGGGCGGGCGTTCCTCTCAGTATCAGTCTGTACCGGAATGAAAATATAATTTCACAGATCGCAATCGAAGGTTTCACAGGAAAGCGGCGGATCAGACTTCCGCTGGACTTTGATGTGGCCGTACTGGATGCGGCACATACCACACCCGATGCATACCGTAAGAATAATCATCTCAGGGGTCGCGGCATTTTCAAACGCTGCGAACCTCTGAAACTGCAGTTCCTGGGCAGTATTGACGATCCCCGGCGGACTCAGTTGTTCTTTCTTCCTGCCATCGCTTATAATGTTTATGATAAATTCCA
>CALGYY010000290.1 GCA_937934705.1 uncultured Bacteroidota bacterium | reverse complement strand
GCTGAGACATAGGCGAAGTTTGCGTCATCGCGTTTGGCTTCACCTTCCTCGGTTTGCATCTCTTCGCGGAAGTGACCGCCGCAGGATTCCACCCTGGCGAGGGCATCCCTCACCATCAGTTCGCCCAGTTCAATAAAGTCGGCCACGCGTCTGGCTTTTTCGATCTCTGGATTGAATTCGTTCAGGTCACCGGGAATGAAAAGATCCGCCCAGAATTCCTTCTTCAGTTCGGGGATGAGTTCCAGTGCTTTTTTCAAACCGGCCTCATTGCGGCCCATTCCGCAGTATTCCCACATGATCTTCCCGAGGCGTTTGTGGAAAGAATCCACGCTTTGTTTTCCACGGATATTTTTCAGCCGTTCAAGCTGGGCGCGGACTTCCTCCTCGGTCTTCTGAAATTCCGGTGCATCCGTTGAGAAACGCGGGGTGTGGATCTCAGAGGAGAGATAATCGCCGATGGTGTAAGGCAAAACAAAGTATCCGTCGGCCAGTCCCTGCATCAGGGCAGAGGCACCCAGACGGTTGGCTCCATGGTCGCTGAAGTTGCATTCGCCGATGGCATACAATCCGGGAACACTGGTCATCAGATTGTAATCCACCCACAGACCGCCCATGGTATAGTGTACGGCGGGGTAAATCATCATCGGTGTCTCGTAAGGGTTTTCAGCGATGATCTGTTCATACATCTGGAAGAGGTTACCGTATCTTTCTTCAATTACTTTCTTCCCCAGGCGCTTGATGGCATCCCTGAAATCCAGATATACGGCCAGTCCTGAACTGCTCACGCCGAAGCCGGCGTCGCAGCGCTCCTTGGCGGCCCGGGAAGCCACATCGCGGGGCACGAGGTTCCCGAATGCCGGATAGCGGCGTTCCAGGTAGTAATCCCGGTCTTCTTCAGCAATATCATTTGGACTGATCTGTTTGTTCCTGAGTTTTTCAACGTCTTCCTTCTTTTTGGGCACCCAGATGCGTCCGTCGTTTCTCAGACTTTCGCTCATGAGGGTGAGCTTCGACTGAAAATCTCCGTGCACGGGAATACAGGTGGGGTGAATCTGCGTATAGCAGGGATTGGAGAAACAGGCTCCTTTCTTATAGGCACTCCAGATCGGACTTGTGTTGGAGCCCATAGCGTTGGTTGAAAGGAAGTAAACATTTCCGTAACCACCGGTGGCGAGTACCACAGCGTGGGCAGCATGCTTTTCAATGGCTCCTGTTACCAGGTTGCGGACAATGATGCCGCGGGCCTTCCCGTCGATCAGCACAAGGTCCAGCATATCGCGGCGGGCATATAACTCCACAGATCCCTTGCGGACCTGGCGGCTCAGTGCACCATAGGCGCCCAGCAGGAGCTGTTGTCCCGTTTGCCCGCGGGCATAGAAAGTTCTTGAAACCTGAGCCCCGCCAAAGGAGCGGTTGTCAAGCAAGCCGCCGTATTCCCTGGCAAATGGTACACCCTGGGCAACGCACTGGTCGATGATGGCATTGCTGACCTCGGCCAAACGGTAAACATTCGCCTCACGGGCCCTGTAATCGCCTCCTTTCAGGGTATCGTAGAACAAGCGGTACACGCTGTCGCCGTCGTTCTGGTAGTTCTTGGCAGCGTTGATCCCGCCCTGGGCCGCGATACTGTGTGCCCTGCGCGGACTGTCCTGGTAACAGAAAACCTTGACCTTGTAGCCCAGTTCGCCCAGCGATGCTGCCGCCGAAGCTCCCGCGAGCCCGGTGCCAACCACGATGATGTCGAGCTTCCTTTTATTGGAAGGATTCACCAGCTTGCAGCCTGCTTTGTAGCGGGTCCACTTTTCAGCCAGCGCCCCGGCGGGAATTTTTGAATCAAGCTTCGTCATATGCTATGATGATTATATGGTTATCAGATTAATGGACGATACTAGAAAAAGAACAGAAAGTAAACCGGTATTACCGCGAAACCTACCGAGATAATAATGGCATAGGCCGCACTGAAAATCTTTATCGCCTTATTGTATTTGTTGTGGTTCATCCCCAGGGTCTGCAAACCCGATTGAATCGAGTGATTCAGGTGGAAACCCAGAAATACGAAGAAGACCAGGTAAATCGCCGAATACCAGGGGTTCTGGAAAAGCAGGATGGCCATGGGGTAAAAGTCATGCTTGTCGATCCCTGCCGGTGCTTCCACCCATCCCAGCTTCACAAAAAAGAAATTCATGAAATGGAGAACCAGAAATATCGCAATGATGATCCCGGTGTGGAACATGTATTTTGAAAAAAGCGATGTCTCTGACTTATTTGCCTTGTAATAGCGTACCGGCCGTGATCTCCAGTTTTTCAGGGTCACTGCTACGCCCACGAGCATGTGCAGCAGAAAACCTCCGAAAAGCACCACCTCGAAGATCTTAATGAGGATGTTGGAACTCATGAACCCCGCCGCGGCCGTGAACATCTCACCATTGTCACCCGCCAGCATCAGCAGATTGATGATCAGGTGCACACATAAGAACAATGCCAGAAACAAGCCGGCCAGACCCATGAAAACTTTCCTGGTAATGGAGGAGTACTGCAATAATTTATTCATATTTTTCCCGCTTTTATCAAAAAAGAAATTAAACTTTCAATTCATTGCACAGAAAACTTATTTTTGTGAAACATCATCGCAAAATTAGAGCTTGAAACGGATTGACCAAGAAAATTGATAATTTTTTCTTAACTATTTTTTAGAGAAATGAATATCAGTGTTTTAAAATATTATAATGAGATAATACGATATATAATTAATTGATAAATTGTGTTGATTATGAGATATCAGTTACTGCCCCGCGACTTTTATATCAATAACCGGCGTAAACTGGCCGGAATGCTGAAAAAGAACTCAGTGGCCATATTGCACTCCAACGATGAATACCCGCTGAACGGGGATCAGTGCTTTCCTTTCAGGCAGAACTCCGACCTGTTTTACATGAGCGGGCTGGACCAGGAAAAGTGCGTGCTCGTTCTTTGTCCTGACCACCCCCTTGAAAGCATGCGCGAGATTGTATTTACAGTTAAAACTTCAGACCTGATGGTGACCTGGTACGGACATAAATATTCGCTGAAGGAGGTCACGGAAGTTTCAGGCGTTAAAACCGTGAAGTGGCTGGATGAGATGGATGATATCCTGCGCGATTTGCTGGTACGCTCTGAATATGTATATCTGAATGCCAACGAGAACAACCGCTTCACGACAGAAGTGCCATACCGGGATTTGCGTTTTGCCCGCAAAATCAGGAAGGAATACCCCCTTCACCGTTTTGAACGGCTTGCTCCGATGCTGACGGAGCTCCGGATTTGCAAGCAGAAACCGGAAATTGAGGCGATGAAGAAGGCGTGTTCCATCACGCGGGATGCCTTTTACCGTGTTTTACAGAACCTCAGACCGGGAATGAAAGAATACGAGGTGGAGGCGGAGATTACTTATGAGTTCATCCGTCAGGGGGCTTCAGGGCATGCCTACGCGCCCATCGTGGCCTCCGGAGGCGGTGCCTGCATTCTCCATTATATTTCAAATGATCAGGAATGTAAAGACGGGGATTTGCTGCTGCTGGATTTCGGAGCTGAGTATGCCAATTATGCCGCAGACCTCAGTCGTACCATTCCGGTTAATGGAAAATTTAATAAAAGGCAGAGGGCCTGCTATGAAGCCGTTCTGCGGGTCATGAAAAAAGCGCGGACCCTGATCGTGCCGGGAACCACCATTGATAAGATCAATGCTGAAGTGGTGAAGCTGATGGAAAAGGAAATGATCGGACTGGGGCTCTTTACGAAACAGGATGTGAAGAACCAGGATGCGTCGGATCCCCTGTATTTCAGGTATTACATGCATGGGAACTCCCATTTCATCGGCCTGAATGTGCATGATGCGGGACTGAAGCAGACCATCCTCAAACCAGGCATGGTGCTGAGCTGTGAGCCGGGCCTGTATATTAAGGAAGAGGGAATCGGTATCAGAATCGAAAATGACATTCTGGTCAGCGAAAAGGGTCCCGTTGACCTGATGAAGGATATTCCCTGTGAGGCTGATGAAATTGAACGGCTGATGAAAAGAAAGTGATTCTGTTCGGTGAATTTAATTAAAAACTCATAATATGTTTAAATCTGAAGTATACAGCAAGCGCAGGGAAGTACTGCGTGCGAAGGTTGGGAGTGGATTGATCCTCCTGTTGGGAAACCGCGAATTGCCGATGAATTATCCGGCGAACACTTATCATTTCAGGCAGGACAGCACCTTCCTCTATTATTTCGGTTTGAATTACGCCGGTATGGCGGCTTTGCTTGATTGCGAGTCAGGGAACGATCTGCTGATTGCAGATGATATCGACATTGAAGATATTATCTGGATGGGTGTTCAGCCCTCGGTAAAGGATCTCGCGCTGAAGGCTGGCGTGAGAGATACACGACCTGTCGGCGCATTGAAAGCTTTGCTGGATGAAGCCCGGGGCAAAGGCAGAAACATACATTTCATTCCGCCCTACCGTCCTGACAACAAGATCCTGCTTCACGACCTGCTCGGACTTCCTTTCGCTGAAATGAAGAGTGCGGCTTCGGTTGAGCTGATCCGGGCCATCGTCTCCATGCGGTCGCTTAAGGATGCGGATGAGATTGCGGAGATTGAAA
>CALGYY010000289.1 GCA_937934705.1 uncultured Bacteroidota bacterium | reverse complement strand
CCTGATCGTTGACGGCAAGGTGATTGAAACGAAGAAAATGGTGTGCAGTAAGTAATTTCCCGGTACTCATAAAAAAAAAGAGGCCGTCGTAACTGACAGCCTCTTTTTTTAATTCATTACCAGTCCTATTGTGTGGTGGTCGCTTGTGTGAACCACTTTCAGCGCTTTTGAATAACTGAGGATTCTGTTGATACTCTGCTGCGATG
Source organism: uncultured Bacteroidota bacterium (assembly GCA_937934705.1). Classification (GTDB taxonomy): domain Bacteria; phylum Bacteroidota; class Bacteroidia; order Bacteroidales; family CAIWKO01; genus CALGYY01. Next base: position 22,387 of record CALGYY010000289.1, on the reverse strand, counting down.
GGAGAGCGGCCGTTTGTTCGATCATTTCACGGGTTTCCTGCATCTGGCAGTATTCATCGTAAAGATCATTGTCGCACCGTATCGCGGTTTTCAACTCATCCCGCATTTCAGGATCGCTGATTTCATCATACACAAAAAGAACAAGGTTTTCAGGTGTAAGGGTTTTTGGCATAGGCAGAATGAAAGGTTAATAAAATAAATTCACACTAAGAACGGCCTTAGTGTGAATTTATTGTACAATGCACCCTGAAAAAATCCTCAGGTGATGGTCAGCATGATCTCTTTCTGTTCGATCAGCTTGCGGAGATTGATCAGCGCGTAGCGCATACGGCCCAGGGCCGTGTTGATGCTGACATTGGTTTCCTCGGCAATATCCTTGAAACTCATGTCGCCATAATGCCGCATCATAACCACATCCCTCTGCTCAGGAGGAAGAAAATCAATCAATGACCTGACATCCTGATGGATCTGGTCAAGTACCATCCGGTCTTCCACATTGCTGTCGAAAACCTTCAGATTGTCGAAAATGTCGTAATTGTCGTCATTTTCAACGGTAGGGATCCTCCGCGATTTCCGGAAGTGATCGATAATGAGATTGTGTGCAATACGCATCACCCACTGGATGAATTTGCCTTCCTCCTTGTAAGCCCCGGAACGCAGCGTATTGATAACCTTGATGAAGGTGTCCTGAAAAATATCCTCCGCCAGGTGATGATCCCTGACGACCATAAGAATGTAGGAAAAGACCCGCTTTTTGTGACGCTGGATCAACTTTTCAAGACTCGAGTGATGACCGTCGAGATAGCTGTCAATTAACGCCTGATCGCTTGTTAATTGAGCTGACATATGACCTCCCGCTTTTAGGTTTATGCTGAAAGGTATGTGTTTACCCGATAGTCTCCTCCTTAATTTTTTTGTAAGTTGATCAGAAGTTTTGAACGTAAAAGGGCAACCCAATATTGCCCTCCGAACATGCAAATATACATCAAGATCAGCCTCCAGCCAAATATTTATTCATAATTTTGCACACGCAAAAGTTGAAATACTGTCTTAATATTTGACATACAGTTATTTATCAATACAGGCGCATATATCATTTTTAACACTTTTTAGTAAAAATCCGGGAGATATCGGTGGGTCAGCAATCAAAAGGGCAAAAAGTCATCTCGATCAGGGGTGCCAGGGTTCATAACCTCAGGAATCTCTCGGTGGATATTCCTCACAATGAGCTGGTGGTCATCACCGGTTTGTCGGGATCCGGGAAGTCATCCCTGGCTTTCGACACCTTATATGCTGAGGGTCAGAGACGTTATGTTGAAAGTCTGAGCTCATACGCCCGCCAGTTCCTCGGGCGGATGTCAAAACCGGAAGTGGATTCCATCACGGGCATTGCTCCGGCTATCGCCATTGAACAAAAGGTTAAGACGCACAATCCAAGAAGTACGGTCGGGACCTCCACTGAAATATACGACTACCTGAAACTGCTTTTCGCAAGGGCAGGCCGCACCTTTTCGCCTGTTAGCGGGGAGGAGGTAAAGCGGCATAGTGTAAGTGATGTGGTGGATCATGCCCTGAATCTCGCTTCCGGTACCCGTGTGATTCTTTGCAGTCCGGTGATTCACAGAAACGGGCGGACGGCCGAAGAGCACCTGGGCATCCTGCAGCAGCAGGGATATTCACGGATTGAGATCAAAGGGGAATTGTACCTGATGGATGACATTCCCGCAAAACTGAAAGGGCAACTGAATAAGGGCTTCCGACTGGTGATCGACCGATTGAGTATTCAAGCGGGAGACGAAAGTCAGCGCAGCAGGCTGGCAGATTCGGTGCAGACGGCTTTTTATGAGGGCGACGGCAGTTGCATTCTGATCTGCGGCGAAGGTGAACAGAAGCATATCCATGAGTTTTCAAACCGTTTTGAAGCCGACGGGATACAATTTGAAGAGCCATCGGTGAACCTTTTCACCTTCAACAATCCTTACGGTGCATGCAAGACCTGCGAAGGGTTCGGCACCATCATCGGTATTGATGAAGATCTGGTGGTTCCCGATAAGAAACTTTCAGTTTACCAGGAAGCGATTGCCTGCTGGAAAGGGGAAAAGATGGGCGAATGGAAAGATGCCCTGCTGATGAATGCCTACAAATTCGACTTCCCGGTTCACAAGCCCTTTCACGATCTGAGTGATGAGCAGCGGAGACTTTTGTGGACCGGTAATGAATATTTCCACGGATTGAACGACTTCTTCGCATTTGTTGAGGAGCAGTCATTCAAGATTCAATACCGTGTGATGCTTTCGCGTTACCGGGGCAAGACCGTTTGCCATGAGTGCCAGGGCACCCGTTTGCGTAAAGATGCCGCTTATGTCAGGGTGGGCGGGCGCTCCATCATCGATCTGCTGCTGATGCCGGTGGACGAATGTCTGACATTCTTCAGCAATCTCCGGCTTGACGGTCATAGCCAGGCATTGACCAAGCGACTTTTGCCTGAGATCGTCAACCGCCTGCAGTACCTGAGCTCGGTCGGGCTGGGTTACCTGACCCTGAACAGGGCATCCAACACTTTATCCGGCGGGGAATCCCAGCGCATCAACCTGGCCACCGCTTTGGGCAGCAGCCTGGTGGGCTCACTGTATATCCTTGACGAGCCTTCGGTGGGCTTGCATCCGCGTGACACGGAACGTCTGATCAGGGTGCTGAAACGACTCCGGGATCTGGGAAATACAGTGATCGTGGTGGAGCATGATGAAGACATCATCCGTGCTGCCGACACCGTAATTGACATCGGCCCGAAGGCAGGGCGCGGAGGCGGTGAACTGGTGGCTATCGGAAAGCCCGAAGAAATCATGAAGCAGCCCGTGAGCATTACAGGTCAATATCTTTCGGGAAAGATGAGCATACCCCTGCCTGAAAAGAGAAGAAAGTGGAAGGAATTCATCGAAGTAAAAGGAGCCAGGGAAAACAACCTCAAAGGCATTGATGTGCAGTTTCCCCTGAATACATTCACAGTGGTGACCGGTGTTTCGGGCAGCGGGAAGACTTCGCTGGTAAAGAAGATCCTCAGCGATGCCCTGAAGAAAATTTACGGAGGGGGACAGGAAAAGACAGGGAAATTTTCCGGGCTGGAAGGGGATTACCGAAGGATATCGGGGGTGGAGCTCATCGACCAGAACCCGATCGGCCGGTCCTCACGTTCCAATCCCGTGACTTATGTAAAGGCCTATGATGAGATCCGGGCCCTCTTTGCCGATCAGCAGCTATCAAAGGTCAGGGGATACAAACCCGGGTATTTCTCCTTCAATACAGAAGGCGGACGCTGCGAGGCCTGTCAGGGAGATGGTTTCGTAAAGATTGAAATGCAGTTCATGGCCGATATCAGCCTGGTATGTGAGAGTTGCGGCGGCAAACGCTTCAAAGATGAAGTCCTTGATGTGAAATACCGGGGAGAGAACATTACCAGCTTGCTTGATATGACCATTGCGGAAGCCATCACCTTTTTCGGTGACAATCCGCAGAAGACCGGCACGGAGAGGCGGATCTGCGAAAGGCTGCAGCCACTTGCGGATGTCGGACTGGATTACGTGAAGATGGGACAATCGTCCAGTACCCTTTCAGGAGGTGAAGCCCAGCGACTGAAGCTGGCGTCCTTTCTGACCAGGGGCTCCTCCGAATCCCCTGCCCTGTTCATTTTTGATGAGCCCACAACGGGTTTGCACGTGCATGACATCCTGAAGCTCTACCGGGCGCTCGAAGCCCTCATCGCGAACCGCCACTCGGTGATCGTGATCGAGCACAATCCCCACATGATCAAATGTGCAGATTGGGTCATCGACCTCGGACCGGAAGGCGGAGAAAAAGGCGGAAATCTGGTTTTCGCGGGGACCCCGGAAGATTTGGTAAAATGCAAGGCATCCTTTACCGGGAAATACTTATCACAACTGAGAGGTGCGGAATAATACCTGAAGAAAAAGAGCATTAACAACGGCAGCAGGATTCTTCAGAGGACAGGTCAGTGTTTGACTTCTATGTACGCGAAGACTACACCCCGGATACAAGACTCCCGTATAGGTCAAAAGCACCAGCGTCTGTAATTTCGACCTGGCAGAATGTTCCTGTTTTGATACCACCGGCAGGACTAAGCAAAACTTCCTGATCAACCTCCGGAGAATCAAACTCAGTGCGGCCGATCATAAATTCACCCTCTTTGCGGTCGATGATGACTTTCATGATTTGTCCGACCTTTTGCTGATTCAGTGATTCGCTGATCTCCTGCTGAAGACTCATGAGTTCTGCTGCCCTGGAAGACTTTGTCCTTTCAGAAACCGTTTCTCCGAGGCGGAATGCTGAAGTACCTTCTTCAGGAGAGTATGTGAATACTCCTGCCCGGTCGAAACGCTGCTCTTCAACAAAGCGCAGCAATTCATTAAAATGCGCCCGGGTTTCTCCAGGGTAGCCCACGATGAATGCCGTTCTGATGGCCACACCGGGAACTTCCTTGCGGATGCGCTCAAGCAAAAGCCGTGTTTTCACGGCGTTCAACCCCCTTTTCATTGATTTCAGCAAAGGATCTGAGATATGTTGAAGTGGAATATCTATATACCTGCAGACCGACGGATGATCCCTCATCAGCTTCAGGATTCCCGCAGGAAATCCGGCGGGGTAAGCGTAATGCAGCCTGATCCATTCGAAGAGGCCTGATTGCGCCAGATTGTCTAAAAGGCGGGGAAGTTCTCTTTTCCCGTAAAGGTCAAGTCCATACATAGTGGTATCCTGCGCGATCAGATTGAGCTCTCTGACACCGCGTTCTGCCAGCATTTTCGCCTCATCCATCAGCGATTTCATCGTCCGGGAGCGGTGTTTACCGCGGATCATGGGTATCGCACAGAAAGAACATCGCCGGTCGCAGCCTTCCGATATCTTCAGATAAGCGTAATGGTCAGGGGTACTGAGTAAGCGATTATGATCCCGGACTGATGAAGGGCTCAGCTTCATTGCACGGAAGACTTTATTATAGTCGTTGAGACCGAAAAAACCATCCACTGCTGGCATTTCTTCACGAAGCTCGCGTGCATAGCGTTCAACGAGGCAGCCCATCACGAAAACAAAGCTCACCTGCCCCTGCTCTTTCATCTGAAGCCAATGCAATACGGTTTCGACCGACTCTCTTTTGGCATCCCCGATAAAGCCGCAGGTATTGATGAGGACAGCGTCGGTTTTCCTTTTCGTCTCAAAATAAACCCTGACATCGCCTTTTGCCACTGCTGCGGCCAGTACTTCGGAATCGACGGTGTTCTTGGAGCAGCCGAGGGTGATGATATTGAGGCTATGCATGTGGAGGAAAGTGTTTCAGGAGATCAGGACCTGAAAAGTGAATCCACGAATTCATTGCGGTTGAAGAGTTGCAGGTCTTCCATTTTCTCACCCACCCCGATGTACTTGACGGGGATTTTGAACTGGTCGGAAATACCGATCACCACGCCCCCTTTGGCGGTTCCGTCGAGTTTGGTCAGCGCAAGTGCCGTAACTTCTGTGGCTGCGGTGAACTGGGTGGCCTGCTCAATGGCATTTTGTCCCGTGGAAGCATCCAGCACCAGTAAGACCTCGTGAGGGGCTTCGGGGATGATCTTGCCCATGACTTTTTTGATCTTTGAAAGCTCATTCATCAGGTTGATCTTATTGTGCAAACGGCCCGCGGTATCAATGATCACGACATCCGCCTGCTGCGCTCTGGCCTGGTTTACAGTATCATAGGCCACTGATGCGGGATCAGCGCCCATACCCTGACTGACCATAGGAACACCGGCTCGTTGCGACCATATTTTGAGCTGCTCCACTGCTGCAGCGCGGAAGGTATCCGCGGCACCCAGCAATACCGATTTCCCTGCCTTGCTGAATTGCCAGGCCAGCTTACCTATAGTTGTGGTTTTACCCACACCATTCACCCCCACCACCATGATCACGTAAGGTTTCACCCCGGCGGGAAGGTCAAACTCCTCCGCATCACCGGTGTTATTCTCCTGCAGGAGGGAGGCAATTTCCTCTTTCAGTATGTGATTCAGTTCCTCTGTTCCCGTATATTTCTCCCTCGATACCCTCTTTTCAATCCTTTCAATGATTCTGATCGTAGTGCTGACGCCGACATCAGATTGAATCAGAATCTCCTCCAATTCATCCAGCACTTCGGCATCCACTTTCGATCTGCCGGTGAGCACCCTGCCCAAACGGGAGAATAATGATTCCTTGGTTTTGGAAAGACCCTTATCGAGGCTTTCCTTTTTTTCCTTTGAAAATATCCCGAATATTCCCATAATCAGCTCTTATGATTTGCAAAGATAGAAGGAACAACAAAAAAAGCTCTTCCCGAAGGAAAAGCTTATATTTCGCACAGAGGCATAAATTACTTGGCGGACAGGTAATCCTTCACCTGTTCATTGGGAACGATCTCTTCCTTGAAGGTATAAGCACCGGTTTTCGGGCTTTTAACCATCCGGATCACCTTGGCGTAATCTTTACCGGTGCCGGTTTTCAGTGTTGCAATTACTTTCTTTGCCATATCTTATGTTCCTTATTTGATTTCTTTATGAACGGTAACCCGCTTGAGGATGGGATTGTACTTTTTAATCTCAAGGCGCTCAGGCGTATTCTTTTTGTTCTTGGTGGTGATATACCTTGAAGTCCCTGGCATACCGGATGCTTTATGTTCAGTACACTCCAGGATGATCTGTCCGCGTGCTTCCTTGTTTTTCTTGGCCATAATGTTACCCTTTCAATTTTGAGGGGGCAAAGGTACTGAAAATTATTTAACAAACAAATTATCTGAGGATTTTTTACGTATCCCTTCCTCTGAATGTCCGTTGAAGCCTGAAACCGTTCTGCACAAATAAAGCCCGATAACATCACAGAATTGTCTATCTTTACCTTTTGTTTTTAACCCCATGTGGGAAGCTCAGATGCGCGGTTTCCGGGCTTTTCTTCAACTGGAGAAATCCCTGTCCACCAATTCCATTGAATCATACCAGCGGGATGTGGAGAAACTGTGTCAGTACCTGATGCTGAATACACCTGAGATCAAACCTGCGGAGGTTCAGCTTCAGCATCTGCAGGAATTTCTGAAATGGGCCCATGGCCTTGGGATGTCACCCCGTTCACAGGCCAGGGTGATCAGCGGGATACGTGCGTTTTACAAATATCTGCTGCTCGACAATCTTGTCAGCAGCGACCCTACTGAATTGCTTGAGGCCCCGAAAACAGGAAGGAAATTACCGGATTTCCTGACAGTTGAAGAAATCAATCGCCTGATCTCTGCCATCGACCGTACGAAAGCGGAAGGGGAGCGCAACGTGGCCATGCTGGAAACATTGTATGGCTGCGGCTTAAGGGTTTCAGAACTCACCGGTTTAAAGATATCCTGTCTTCATTTCAACGAAGGATTCATCCGGATCATCGGCAAAGGGAACAAGGAGAGACTGGTCCCTGTCGGGACAACAGCCAGGAAACACATTGAATTATACCTGAAATCCCAGCGCTTCGGTCTTCAGACCCGAAAAGGTGACGAGGATATTCTCTTCCTGAACCGCCGGGGCGGCAGGCTGAGCCGGGTTATGGTGTTCATCATTATTAAGGAGCTTCTGGAAATCACAGGAATTAATAAGAAAGTGAGTCCCCATACCTTCAGGCACTCCTTTGCCACACATCTGATCGAGGGCGGAGCCGACCTCAGGGCTGTACAGGAAATGCTGGGGCACGAGTCCATTACCACAACGGAAATATACACCCACCTTGACAGGGAGTATCTGAGAGACACCATTATCAGGTTTCATCCACGGGCATAGGCAGCAGGAATGAATTGATTAATTTTACAACTGAAATATTCATACGGATGGACATCTGGGCCCTGGTTCTTATGCTGACAGCTTCCATTTGCGCGGGAGTAATCAACGCCCTCGCAGGGGGCGGAACCCTGATCACTTTCCCCGCGCTCACTTTTCTGGGGGTCCCTGCCATTCATGCCAATATCACCAACACGGTGGCTCTGTGTCCCGGATATTTCGGCGGGACCTGGGCCCAGAGGAAAGACCTCAGCGGACAAAGCATCAGGATCCGTTTACTTGTTCCGGTAGCACTTGCAGGAGGCATCACAGGAGGCTTACTCCTGACTTATACGGGTGAAAAACTTTTCAGGGAGATGGTCCCCTGGCTAATCCTCCTGGCCAGTCTCTTGCTGGCCCTGCAGCCATTGGTAAAAAAGTGGCTTCAGCAGGAATCCGCAGAACAGGAAAAAAGCATTAAAGGCAGTCTACGCGCAGCTTTACTGGGATTTCCGGCCACCGTTTACGGCGGCTATTTCGGCGCCGGTCTGGGTGTGATCCTCCTGGCATTCCTGGGAATGGCGCTGAAAGACACACTGACACGGATCAACGCGCTCAAACAATTACTATCATTGGTCACCAACCTGAGCGCGGCCGTTTTTTTTCTCTTCTCCGGAAAAGTGGACTGGACCTATGCGGGACTGATGGCAGCAGGCGCTTTACTGGGCGGTTTCCTGGGGGGTAAACTGGCAAGGCGTATCAAACCTGCTGTCCTTCGATGGGTGGTCGTCTTCATCGGACTAACTGTCGCCATCCTCTTTTTCATCGAACTATAAATCCCCCGGGCACTACGCTTGAAATGAACCAAAAAAAAAGAGGCTGACATGAATGACAGCCTCTCTATTTCCTTTCATGAATTAAACCAGTCCTTTCGCAGCTTCGACAGCCTTGTCGTAATCAGGATGCGTGGTCACTTCCTTCACGAATTCAACATAGCGAACCACACCCTGCTTGTCCACCACAACAATACCACGGGCCAGCAAACGCAACTGTTCAATCAGAAAGCCGTATTTCAGTCCGAAATCAGTTTCTTTATGATCGGACAGGGTAATCACTTTATCAATGCCTTCAGCAGCGCAAAAACGCCCGAGGGCAAAAGGCAGATCGTTTGAAATGGTGAGAATTTTCACATCCCCGAGTGCGGCTGCAGATTCGTTGAAACGGCGGGTCTGCGCTGCGCAAACGCCTGTGTCCACCGAGGGGACCACTGAAATAATGCAAACCTTTCCCGCGTAATCGCTCAGTTTATGCGGTTTCAGGTCATTACCCAATACCGTGAAATCCTGCGCTTTATCGCCTGGCTTGACCATTTCACCCAATAATGTAAGAGGATTGCCCGCGAAAGTGATAACTCCTTCATTCTTTTTCATATTCATGTGCTTTTTAATGATTGGTTTATTTTGTTCAATTACTTTTGAAAGTCAAAGATCGTACATTTGCGCATAATAATACCGAAATATTTTTTTTCATGGCCGCAAACCCTTTGGGAGAATTCATTGAAAAGCTTGAGAAATCAGGCGAACTGCTCAGGATAAAAGAGTATGTCAGTCCTCATTTACAGATGACAGAGATAGCTGACAGAATTTCAAAAAGTGACGGAATGGCATTACTTTTTGAAAACAATGGCAGTTCATTTCCGGTTTTGATGAATGCCTTCGGATCTGAACGGCGCATCTGCATGGCTTTGGGGGTAACTGATCTGGGTGAGCCGGGCAGGAGGATAGATGCCTTACTGAAGATGTTCGGAGGAGGTCCGGTCCGCATAATCAGCCAATTAGGCGAGCTCAGACAAGCCAGCCGATGGTTTCCGAAAAGCGTCAGGGGTCGCGGAGTTTGCCAGGAGGTGGTTATGGATCCGCCTGATCTTGGCCAATTGCCGGTTCTGACCTGCTGGCCGGCAGACGGAGGTCCTTTCATTACACTTCCGGTTGTTCATACGCGGGATCCAAAGTCAGGCAAAAGAAACGTCGGCATGTACCGTATGCAGGTTTTCGACGGAAAAACGACAGGGATGCACTGGCATCTGCACAAAAATTCCGCTCGTCACTTCAGGGCTTACCGGGCTTCAGGCCAAAGAATGCCTGTGGTGGTTACATTGGGAGGCGACCCTGCATACACCTATGCTGCAACGGCACCCATGCCCGATGGTATGGATGAATATCTGCTGGCGGGATTCCTCAGGAAACGGAAAGTAAAGCTGGTCAAATGCCTGACTTGTGAACTGGAGGTACCGGAAGATGTCGATTTTGTCATTGAAGGCTATGTGGACCCTGCAGAAGAATTGGTGACCGAGGGACCATTCGGTGATCACACGGGTTTTTATTCCCTTGCTGATCTCTACCCCCGCTTTCATGTCACCTGCATCACCCATCGAAGAGATGCGGTTTATCCGGCAACTATTGTCGGAATTCCCCCTCAAGAAGATTATTATATGGGCAAGGCTACTGAGAGGATTTTCCTTTCCCCCATCAGACTAAGCCTCGTTCCTGAGATCAGTGATATGCATATGCCCGCTGAAGGCGTCTTTCACAACCTCGCTATCATCAGCCTGTTCAGGGAATTTGAGGGCCAGGCGCAGAAAGTCATGAATGCTCTCTGGGGGGCCGGACAGATGATGCTGAACAAGTTCCTGATAATCACCAATTCAGGGACTGACATCCGGAGCCCTCATGAGGTGATGCAATGTATCAGCAGGAATGTTGACCCCGGCCAGGACCTTCATATTTCCAAAGGCCCTGCCGACGTACTGGATCACAGCAGCCGGCAGTTTGCGCTCAGCGGAAAAGCGGGGCTGGATGCAGGCAATGAAAGGGGGCTGACGTTCAGGCCTGAAAGCCTTCAGGCGGATCGTCTGCTGTTGAAATTTCCTGCCATTCATTCGGTTGACACCCGCCTGATTGAAAAGGGATACCCTATATTAATCGTATTTTCAGACAAAAAGAGTGGTGTTTCTGTCAGGAATTTGCATCAGGAAATTTGTGCTGTCGGTGAAATCGGTGAAACCCGTTTCATCATTTATTTTGATCCTGAGGCTGAAGGTCTCCAATCCGGGGATTACCTCTGGCTGGCGGGGAATCACTGCGATCCGGCTTACGACCTTCACCTGTCAGGCGGTAAGACCACCAAGGTCCTCGGCCTGGATGCAACTGTAAAAACTCATGAAGACGGTTTTATGCGGCCCTGGCCCAATCCTGTGCTGATGGATGATGCAAACATTGTATATGTTGACGATCATTGGGCCCGGCTGACAGGAATTCCCTTCATCCCTTCACCTTCACATCAATACAAGCGTTTATCAGTCGGAGAAGGCGCTGTCAGGCAGGAGAATGACCAGCCCTGATCAAAACACCGCTGTAATGCCGAAGTGGATTTTTGATTGTTTAAACAGCAGCGGATTGCCATCAGATGATCCCAAAGCATAGTATAATGAAAAAATACCCAGTCGGGTATCAAAACTCACTCCCGCTCCCAGACCATAAGGTAAATCATGTGAATAACTGCTGATGGTGTTCTTCTCCACATAAGCCCCGTTCCAGAACAAGGCCAGATATGAATTCCTCTCGAATAAATACCTGTACTCAATCAGTAAAACGGAATACAGGCCTGCCTTAATTGATTCTTCATCGAAGCCACGTAAACTTTTCAGTCCGCCGATACGGAACAATTCATTCTCGAAAAGCAGCTCATTCCAGAGGTATCCTGCCTGAATCCCGGTGAGCAATGTTTGCCTTCTGAATAAGGGAATATAAACCTCGGCGTTCAGAATACCCTGAAACTGCGATGTCTTCAGATCAATTGAGTCATAAAGAACTGAAGGAATACGATCATTCCTTTTAATAGTTTTAAGTCCGGCAGAAACATTCAGGTCAAGGTTCAGGCCTTTTCTGGGATTCATTCTGTAATCCAGGGCTTCATGATGAAAGGCCAGGCCAAAGAGGTCTTTACTGATATCGGCAAATTCAGGTAATACCGTCACGTATTCCAGGCCGGCAGCCTTGATGATATCGCTGTCAAACAAATGGGCAAAGACTTGCAGATAGCTTGATCCGCGGTATTGGTATCGTATGCCGATCCGGTGGTCCAGACTGAGGAAGGAAGTATCTTTTTTATAAAGTGTGAATGTATAATCGAGTCCCAGGGGTGTGGAAAGCAGAAAAGGATAGGACAGTTGCAGGCGCAGATCCTGGGTTCCCTTTTCCAGGCTCCTCCAGTTGAGGTCGATCAGTTCGCCCTGCGCAAAGCTGTTCAGCAAGCGCAGTTTAACATCTCCGTTAATCATGAGCTTTCCGGTCGACTGACTGCTGGGCGCCACAGCAATAATTCCCGAGAAACTGCTGGCTTTCTTTTTATCGAGGTAAAGAAAAACTTTTGCATAATCTTCCCAGAAAGCCACTTCATACGGCCGTGACACGGAAGCAAAGGGGATATCTTCCAGTCTTTTTGCAATCTTTCTGATCTTTGATTCGTCGTACAGACTACCGGGACGTATGCCCAGATAACGATTGATGTAAGCTCTCGAAATCTTCAGTGTGCCTCTTGGAATCAGGCTGTCGACCGTGATCACGGGACCTTTGCTGACCATTACCAGGGCATCGATCTGATATTCCCTGTTTACAATACTGTCGAGCCAGACCCGTGCAAAAGGGTATCCCCGGTTCTCGTACTTCTGCAGCAGGTTCAGCAGCAAAGCATCCCTGGAGGCAAGTGTAAAACCGGAAGAAGATGTCCGTAAGGCAGAAGGACTTATGGCTTTATCATTAATATGATCATCCTCCCTGGTTCTGAGCTTACCGAAATAATAACGCGGTCCTTTATATACATATGCCCTTTTCAGGCTGCTATCTCCTCTGATACTGTCGCATCGGGCTTCGAGGTAGGCTTTGTTGTGAAGCCGGGTGATGATATCAGCAACTGCCAGATCGCGGGTATGCGCGTCGCGGTATTTCTTCCTGTACTCCACCCTTCCGTTCTCCGGATCCGTCCTGATGAGTTCCAGGCGGAAATCACCCTGACCAGTAGCCTGAGAGACGCAGAAAAGCAGCAACAGAATGTTCAGAAAGTTTTTCAGCACAAACGATTTTCGTTAGTAACGGGCATTCGGACGCATTATTACCTGATGGTCCAGTCCAGCGGTTCCTCTCCCCAATCGCGGAGCATGCTGTTGGCGCGCGAAAAGTGCCGGTTGCCGAACCACAAACCCTGGTTTGCACTCATGGGGGACGGGTGACCACATTTCAGGACTTTATGCTTCGTCAGGTCGATCAGCTTCTCTTTATTCTGTGCAAAGCGGCCCCAAAGCAGGAAAATCAGGCGGGGTCTTCGGGCTGAAAGTACACGGATAGCTTCGTCGGTAAACTGCTCCCAACCTTTATTCTGATGAGAACCCGCGCTGTTGGCCCTGACTGTCAGGGTCGCATTCAGCAGGAGTACTCCCTGTCTTGCCCAGGGCTCCAGGTTTCCGCTGCGCGGATAAGGTATACCCATGTCTGCCTGCAGTTCCTTGAATATATTTATGAGTGAAGGCGGATGCGGAATCCCTTCATTCACCGAAAAACATAGTCCATGCGCCTGCCCTTCCCCGTGATAAGGATCCTGACCGATGATCACCACACGAACCCGGCTGAAAGGCGTCAGGTCAAATGCGGAAAATATTTTATTTCCGGGCGGGTAAACCCGGTATTTCGCCTTTTCCTCCAGCAGAAAGCCTTTGAGTGAAGCAAAATATTCCTTTCCGAATTCAGCTCCCAGCTCGGCCTTCCATTCTACATTAATCTGAGGATCAACACAATTCATGATCAGCAATAAAATTCAATACCAAAATTAATTCTTTATCTTCCATTAAAACTTTATTGTTAATAAGTTTGTGACCTTTAGAATCATTGTTTTATACAAAAGCGTTATATTTGCCGTTTATTAAAGGTGAAAAAATAATCATCCTTATGAAAAAGATATTGACAGGCCTCATGGTCATTTTTATTTTGGCTCTTGCCCTATCTGCCTGTAAAACAGGAGAAAGGTGTGATGCGTACAAACAACCGTCAAATCATTCACGATACTAATTCATCGACATTTATGAAAAAATCAGCTGCGGTCCTGGCCACCTTATTATTGGTTGCCATTTTGCTTGGTGCCTGTCGCACCCGTGAACTTTGCCCTGCTTATCAATCCAAAGCCCCGGTTCAGAAGGAACAGAAGGGTTAATCAACAAGATATTAAAGACCGGGTTCGTGATCATGATCGCGAACCCGGTCTTTTTTTTCCGCATCACCGGAAATATGAATCCTGCGCATAATAAAACCGGATAAAAATCATTATCTTTGTGTTATCAAACTGCAGGAATTGAAAACCTGGATCATTGGCGGCATCATCATTTTACTCCTTTTGCCGGGATTGGAAGCACGCGCACAGAGCCCTTCCAATGTCGATAACAAGATACTTTTCCGTAAAGAGTGGAGTTGCTACCTACTCGCCCACACCGGCGGCTGGGGTTTTGGATACAGAAACGGCAAGCATAAAACCTACCTGAGAAAGCGGATGTGGGAAGCTGAATTTGTAACCATGAAGCACCCCAAAGAAAAAAGGGTGGTTTCTGAATATGAGAACAACAGGAGTTTCATTTATGGAAAGCTCAACAGCCTGTATATTTTCAGAGGAGCCTACGGCGTGCAGCGCGTACTGAACGGTAAACCCTATTGGGGAGGTGTCGAACTGAGATGGTTCATGTATGGAGGTGTCAGTCTGGGGATTACAAAACCGGTTTACCTCTACATCGTAAAACTCAATGAAGAAACAGGCCTTTACGATGTGGTGGTTGAACGCTTTAATCCTGAAGAACACAATATTCAGCAGATTTACGGACGGGGGTCATTTTTCAAAGGTTTCGACCATCTTGGTTTCTACCCCGGAGTATATGGTAAAACCGGTTTGAATTTCGAATACGGGGCTGATGATCAGTTGCTGAAATCTCTTGAATGCGGAGCTACCCTGGACTATTATCCCCTGGCGGTTCCTATGATGGCGTTCACTCCTAAACAGAACCTCTTCCTGTCACTTTATATCAGTTTTCACCTGGGTAAAAGAAAGATCTAAGATAAGATTCACATGTGCGATTATCCCGGGGATCAGAAACCATCCCTTCCCAAAAAACCCGAATGGCTTAAGATCAAGCTCCCCAACACGGATCACTACGCCCAGCTTAAATCAAAACTCAGGAAATACCATCTGCATACGATCTGCGAAAGCGGCAATTGTCCGAATCAGGGAGAATGCTGGGCTGCTGGTACTGCCACATTTATGATCCTGGGGAATACCTGCACAAGAAACTGCCTCTTCTGTAATGTCAATCACGGCAAACCCGAACCACCTGAACCGGAAGAAGCTATCAGAGTGGCCATGGCGGTTCAGGAACTGGGGATCCGGCATTGTGTGCTGACTTCTGTCACCAGGGACGATCTGAAAGATGAAGGAGCCGGACTGTGGGCGGCTACCATACGGGCAGTGAAGGACCAGGTTCCCGGGGTCAGTATCGAAGCCCTGATACCGGATTTTCACGCCCGACCCGAACTGATCATGATGGTGGCTGAAAGCGGTCCTGAGGTCATCTCCCATAACCTGGAAACGGTACGACGCCTGAGCCCGGAAATCAGACCGGCAGCAGATTACGACAGAAGTCTGCAGGTGCTGACCATACTGTCCGAATCCGGTTATCGGGCGAAAACGGGACTGATGGCCGGATTGGGTGAAACTGACGAAGAAATCAATGAAAGTATTGAGGATATATACAGAACGGGTACCCGCATCCTGACCATCGGTCAGTACCTCAGGCCGGGCAAAGAAAACCTCCCGCCTGACCGTTATGTTGAACCCTTACAATTCAATCGCTACCGGCAATACGCGATTGACCTGGGGTTCAAACACGTGGAAAGCGCCCCGCTGGTCCGGTCGTCCTACCATGCCGAAAAACACATATCGCCCTCCTGAACCAACTGAGGTCCTCCCTGATTCCCATATCTCCGACCGTTAACTGACCTCCGGCAACCGTTAACTGATTGGGAATTACCTGTTGTTTCTGCCATAGTATATTTGAAATCACCAAATTCACATGCAAGCGTTAATTATTTTGATTTTTCTCTTTTGCGGGTAACGGAAAAAGGTGTATTTTAGACCGCTTTTTTCAAAGGTTACCTGAAATCAATAAATTGTCAAAACAACAAATACAAACACATGAAAAGCAGAAATTTACTTTTTAGTTTTGCTGCCCTGGCCCTGATTGGCTTCGCAGTAATTCTGTCAGTGAGGGGGAATAAGGAGCAGAGAAAGTATCATCCCCGGAAAGCCACCATTGAGAACGGGATACATGGTGCCCTTGAATGGCTCGCTTCTATCCGCAACAACAAAATCACCGGCACCATCAGCATTGAGGAAGTATTGAATGCCCGGAAACAGATCGCTGAACTGAACAACAGTAAAGCCCTGGGCATCACCTGGAGTGAACTCGGCCCCAACAATGTAGGTGGCCGTGTCCGCGCTATCCTGATCGATAAAGATAATCCTTCCCTGATGTACGCAGGAGCGGTCAGCGGAGGACTCTGGAAATCTGCATCAGGAGGCTCCTCATGGATCCCGGTCAGCAGTTTCCCCGATATTAATATCGCCTGTATCGCTCAGAACCCAATCACCGGAGCCCTGTATGTCGGAACCGGTGAAAGCTTTGCCAATGTTGATTCACCTTACGGCACACCAGGCTTCCTGGGAACAGGTCTCTATGAATCAACCGACGGTGGCAATACCTGGGCTATTTACAACGGGGCTACACCTGCTGCCCCAAACAATACCAACGACACCTGGGCTTTCGTCAATAAGATTGACTTCGACAAAACCACAGGCCGCCTGTACGTTGCCACCAAGAAGGGTATGTTGTTCTGGAGCGGAACAGAATGGGTGAACCCCATTTATGTGACCGGCACCACCCCCAACACCGGCAACAGCACCACCGTTGTTGTCGGATCTGATGGAACAGTCGCTGCCGTTGTCGGCAATAAGCTGTATGTCAGCCCAAATGGCAATGAGGGGACTTTCGTTGACAGAAGTGCTACCACCGGTAATGGACGTGTTGAAGTTGCTATTGCACCTTCCGACCCCAATGTAATGTATTACAATGCTGTTTATCCTGTTTCAAACGCTAACAGAGGCAAACTCAAAGGTGTTTACCGTTCAACTGACAAAGGACAGAACTGGACCCTGATCGGACCCGGACTTGCACCCTCATTCGACCTCTTTGGTGATAACGGGCAGGGCGACTATGACAATGTCATGGCCGTATCTCCTGTGGACCCCAACCTTTTGTTCGCCGGTGGTATTAACATCTGGAGATACTATACAGGTGGGAATTTCACTCAGGTCACAGCCGGCTATGAAGTGCACGTTGATATCCATGCTCTTGTTTTCTCGAAAACAGACCCCAATACTTTTTATGTTGGTTGTGATGGAGGACTTTATAAAACACATGACCTCGGTGTGACCTGGCAGGCCATTAATAAGAATTTCAATGTCACCCAATTTTACACGGTCGCTCAATCCAAGACAGGTGAGGTGATGGGTGGAACACAGGACAACAGCGTACCCTATCTTCCAAGAACCGGAGTTGACCCCAAATATGCAGAAGTCCTCTTTGGCGGTGACGGTGGTTGGTCAGCATTCTCCGCCATCAGCCCCTCAGTTTTCTTTGGAACCATGCAGTATGGCGGTACCTGGAGAACTCCGGATAAGGGAGTAACCTATCAGTCAGCCACAGAAGAGAAATTCTTCAGCCCCACCATGATCGGGACTGCAACTCCGGGATCTTCATCAAGTTTCGGTCAGTTTGTTACCCCCCTGCTTCATTGGGAAAGTTTTGCTGATTATTACAGTTTTGATTCTGTGACCTTTGTTGCTGACAAGGATTACAATGCAGGAGAGACTGTGGTTGTCAAGAGCAATAACAACAATTATCCTTTCCAATATATTCTTCCCTTCGCTGTTGATTCACTTGAAGAGATCAGTGTACAGGACATCATTTCATCCAAGTTCTTTGTTGCATTGACCAGCGGTATCTGGATGACCAAACAAGCCCTGGATTTCTCCATCACACCGGCATGGGTAAAGATCAGCAATGTGAACTGCAACACCATGGCCATTTCAAACTGCGGCAATTACCTCTTCCTCGGAACTGCTTCAGGTGCTTTATACAGGATCTCCAATATCCTGGCCGTGAAAGATTCCGTGAATGGTACCATTGGCGGAACTGAATGTGTGATCGAACAGAAACTGATCGAAAGTTTCTCCGGTCGCTCCATCACCGGTATCGCTATTGATCCCAATGATCCCTCAAGACTGGTTGTTGTGCTCGGCGATTACGGAAATACCACTTATGTATACTATTCCTCCAATGCCCTGAATACTGATCCTACTTTTACAGCCAAGCAGGGGACCACAGCAGGTAACAAGCTTCCCGCGATGCCGGTTTATTCAGCCATGATTGAAATGAGTAACCCCAACGTGGTTCTGGTCGGAACCGAATATGGGATCTATGCCACGGAAAACATCACCGCTTCTGCCGCCGCAATCGTGTGGACCGAAGAGAATACGGGGATGAACAGGGTGCCGGTTTTTGGTATACGTCAGCAAAGCCAGCTTGTTCCTGACATGACCAATTACGGAATGGTTTACATCGGAACCCATGGACGCGGCTTCTTTGAAACCAACATGTTCATGAGTTCTGTTCCTGAAGTGGATGCTACCCCTGTGCTCGCAAAACCGGGCCTGAGGATCTTCCCCAACCCGGTGATTGACCAGGCCGGTATTAATATTACGCTGCCTGTTGCATCTAAAGTTGTGGTGAATATTTACGACCTCTTTGGCCGTGTTGTCAAAACAATTGACCTGGGTCAGATGTCAGTGGGTTCGCAGTCCGAATACTTCGACCTCAGTGATCTGAGCCGCGGAACTTACGTGATGCAACTGATCGCCGGAAAAGAGAGCACTTCACAGAAATTTGTTCTCACCCGATAAAGATGTTTTAAGGAAGCCTGAATTCTTCAGGCTTCCTTCCTTTTCATAACCTTTAACACCTGCAAAATGAAGAAGAATATTTTTACCTTTTTGTTCCTGATCCCGGCCTTTGCAGCACTTGCTGCAACGAATATTGACGCCCCGGCTCTGACTGCGCCAGCAAATGGCGCAAGCAATATCGCCCCCTATACCCTGCTCGACTGGGGTGCTGTTGCCGGAGCGTGGACCTATAAAATTGAGTATTCGATTGATTCCAATTTTACCACCTCTGATATCTTGAACACGGGAAGTACAGCCGTTTATGTAAGTGATCTCCTTTTCGGTGAGATCTACTACTGGCGTGTCAAGGCCATCGGATTTACGGATTCATCAGCATGGTCAGCCCGCTGGAGTTTCACCACCCGTGATCTGGTCAGCATTACTGCTCCCTTGACAGGGGCTGTTGAACAGACACCGGTTGTTGAAATTAAATGGACCGCAATTGCCGGGGTTACTGCCTATCAGTGGGAAGTCGACAGTGCGATGACCTTCGACAGTCCGCTAAAAAGGTCTGATATTATCGCCAGCCCCACTGTGGTTACAAATACCCGTCAGCTTTACTTCGGACAGAACTACTATCTGAGGATGCGCACCATGCACTCTGCCGACACCTCCAGCTGGTCAAGCCCCATCACTTTTGCCACACTCGACAGCTTTGCACTGTTGCGCCCGTCAAGCAATTTCGACACACTCCATGTAGTCGCCCTTGAAGTACGCTGGACTTATGTCAAATCCACTTATTATGACATCGCTTTCTCTCTGGATTCCAATATGACTTCCCCTCAGATTGTTACGGTGGACTCTTCATCGGTTGCAAGGAACCTTGCACAGGTGATCCAGTATGCCAAAGCCACTTCACCCACCCTGCTTTTTGACACAGTTTATTATTGGAGCGTTCGTGCACGCAATGTTTACGATACTACCGACTGGGTTGAGATCAGAAAATTCAAAACACTGAATACGGTGACTCTAAGCAGTCCCGCCAATGGTGCAACAACTACGACTGTCCCGGAACTGAAATGGGTCGCCCTCAAAAACACGGATCATTACATCCTTCAACTCGATACAGTAGCTGGATTCACGAATCCTGTTGAGTACATCGTTGATACGAACCTTTACAAGATCACCGATGAACTGGAGGCCTTCACCACTTATTACTGGAGGGTGAAATCGATTACGGCTGTTGATACATCCGGATGGAGTTCTGTTTGGTCCATGGAAACCGGAGCAGGAATCGGTATTGCAGAAGCTTCCTTCTCAAATGAAAGTATCTCCATGTTCCCCAATCCATGCAGCGGACGTCTGAATGTTGACATCGAAAGTACAAACAGCGGACAGCTTGTTATGAGCATTTCCAATATTATCGGCGAAACGGTCTTCAGCAAAAATCTACAGCTCAGGACCGGAAAGAACAACCTGCAATTCAACCTCGACCATCTGGTGAGCGGCATTTATCTCGTCAAGTTCGAAGGCGCAGATAAAACCATCACCAAAAAGCTGGTCATCGACCGCTAATATTCAAAGCCCGTTTAAGAAAAGCTGTTACTTTTGCGTAACAGCTTTTCTTTTTTTATGAGCCCGGAATTCTGGTATCGCCTTTCGTTTTTTATCGCCGCCCTCCTGCTCACGGATATACTGCTGTATTTCGGGCTGAAGCGCCTGATCCCGGACAAAAAGAAAGATAAAAAGAACAAGCGCAGCTTCGCCCTGGGATATTTCGGCCTTACCTTATTATATATTATTTATGCCTCTTCGCATTTCCTTTACATTATCAACAACTACGAGAATTACGAATCTTACCGCCAGCTTTTTTTCATTACCGGGGCTTTTCTGATTTTGTATCTGCCCAAGATCCTGATGCTGATTTTTATTACAGCAGAGCGGATCCTTTTATTTTTCATTCAGTTCATCAGCTTTCTTTTTCAGCATAAAAAACACTATGACTTCGTCAGAGCCCTTCACCGATTCAAACTCTTCAGCTGGGTGGGTTATATTCTGGGATGGTGCCTTTTTGCATACATGATCCATGGGATGATTAACACCCGCACTGATTTCCAGGTCAGGGAGTACAATATCAGTTTCAAGAAATTACCGGAAAAATTTGACGGAATCCGCATCCTGCACATTTCTGATACACATCTGGGCAGTTTTTTCAGCCCACGGGAACTGGAACCTGCATTCACCAAAATGCAGGAAGCTCATCCTGACCTTATCGTTTTTACCGGCGATATGATCAACATTGAGGCGGCAGAGGCGACTCCATATGTGGAGTTTTTCAGAAAGCTGAATGCACCCCTGGGAAAATTCGCAGTATTGGGGAATCACG
The DNA here is from genome assembly GCA_937934705.1 of uncultured Bacteroidota bacterium. Classification (GTDB taxonomy): domain Bacteria; phylum Bacteroidota; class Bacteroidia; order Bacteroidales; family CAIWKO01; genus CALGYY01. The sequence goes on along the minus strand of CALGYY010000289.1, from coordinate 1,108 downwards.
ACCAGGATGACTATATGAAAGTCAAGCAATTACAAATCAGCGATCCGGAGGATTCCGTCTTGTCGGGCATCATCACTTCCATGGGATTTGAATTACTGCGAAACAGGAACATTAGTATTAAAAAGGATCAGGATTCCATCGTACTGATCGGTGTTGACAGCTGGGGCCTTCCACCCTTCCGCCAGCGCGGTAAATTGCATGAGGCGATGAAGGGGACTGACAGCAGGAGTTTCAGTATACTTTTGTCGCATATCCCCACACACTGGTCGGTGGAGGTAAAAGGCAGCACCAATATCGACTTAACCCTGGCGGGACACACGCATGCCATGCAACTGGCGGCAGAATTCCGGGGTTTCCGCTGGAGCCCGGTTCAGTATTTCTATCCGGAATACTGGGGATTATATTATTGGGGCAGGCAGGTATTGCATGTGAACCCTGGCCTGGGCTATCTGGGGTTTCCCGGACGCATTGGTGTTCCCCCTGAAATTACAGTGCTGACCCTGCAAAGGGATCAAATGTGATGGTCAGGGAATCTCCACCAATGAGGTATCCTGCTCAGAAGAGAATTTATTGCTATATTTACCTTTTATTATGACGGAACTGATTTATCTTTCAATTGGTTTACTGGCAGGCCTCGTCGCTGCTATCCTCGTATGGATTGTTTACCTGAAGAAACTGCAGAAGCAGCAGGCTGTTTTCACTGTACAGGAAAAAGAACTCCTTAACCGCATAGCAGATCGGGAGAAAGTGGCAGCCATTGCTGAAGAAAGAGCCCGGCAGTCGGGAGAAGAAGTGTCGGGTCTGGTCAGCAAGCTGGAAGAAAGCCGCGAACAAATCCTTGTTCTCCGTTCGGAACAAACCCGCCTGGGGACCGAGAAGGAGAATCTGATCAAAAGACTTGAGGAACATAAAGCAGAGATTGATCAGATTCAGCAGAAAATGAAGCTGGAATTTGAGAACCTGGCACATCAGATCCTGAAAAAGAACTCGGAAGACCTTTCGAACTATAACCGGGATAAGGTGGAGGAGATCCTGAAACCCTTCAAAGATAAAATCCAGCAACTTGAAACCAATGTCACCCAGTCGTATGAAAAATCGCTGAAGGACA
>CALGYY010000288.1 GCA_937934705.1 uncultured Bacteroidota bacterium | reverse complement strand
CCGGGGAAACCGAAGAGGATACTGATTTGCAATCACTTCATGGGAATCAATCACACCCTCATGCTTGTTCAGGCATGCTGACTTTCAGAATAAGCAATTATATTCTTTTTGCAGGACTGCTCGTACTGAACATCCTGCAGTTCACGATCGGTATCAGCGGATGGTTTTATCTGGGATGGGGTATGGCGTATATGACTGTGATCAGCATTGGTTCTTTCAGAGTGGGCAGTAATTTCCATTTCAAAGTCAGTTGCAGGGCCGATGGTCAGGAAGGCGTTTTTCTGACCTATGATGACGGACCTCATCCTGAAACCACGCCCCGCCTGCTCGATCTGCTGAAAGAAGAAAGGGTCAGGGCCGCATTTTTTCTGGTCGGAAAAAATGCGGAAGAACACCCTGAAATCGTGCAAAGAATGATCACAGAAGGACATGTGGTCGCCAATCACACTTATGGTCATTCCCATTTTTTTGACTTCTTTGCCCCATATATTATGGCACGGGAATTCCGTAAAACCCGAAGTATTCTGCATTCCATCACGGGACTGACCGTCAACTGGTTCCGTCCTCCTTTCGGGGTAACCAATCCCATGATGACACGGGCCTTGAAAATGGAACCACACCATGTGGTGGGATGGAGTGTCAGATCACTGGATACCGTTATCAAAAACAGGGAGCGTTTGTCGCGAAGGCTTGATAAAGCGGGTCCGGGAGACATCGTACTGCTTCACGACACCCTTCCGGCCACGCTGGAAACGACCAAAGAGCTTCTCCGGCTGATGAAAGAGAAAGGCCTGAAAGCCGGGAATCCGCATCAGATGCTTGATCATCCTCCATACCTGACCTCTCAAAGCTGACAGCCATGAGTTTTTGCCATGTCCGGGAAAAATTAAATGATTGAGAATTTTAAATGAAAATATTTAGTTACATATTATTAATACTTGTCATTCCGGGATGCTTCCGTGTAGCGGAGGCGCAGAGCAGGTCCGATACCAGCTTCATTCCGGTGAAGGACACGCTGAGTTTTCTGCGGAGTACTGAGACATATACAAAGAAATTAAGCAGCATTTCATGCGAATTCATACAGGAGAAGAAGATGAAGATGTTGCGGGAAGTATCCGTTTCTGAAGGCATTTTTCTTTTCAGTCGCGGCGATAAGGTCAGATGGGAATACACCTCCCCCTTTTCATACATTGTTGTCATCAGCAATGGAAAAATGACGGTCAGGGATGAGCGTAAAACGCGGACCTATGATATGACCGGCAACCGGGCCTTTGCCGAGTTGAATTACAGGCTGGCCGGACTGATTGACGGCAGTCTGATTGGCCAGCATGACGAGTTCAGGCAGTCGTACTTCGAAAACAATTATCTTTACAAGGTAAAACTGGAACCCCGTTCAGAAAAGATGAGAAGGACATTCAGGGAAATGACGGTTTACCTGGAAAAGAAAGACCTCAGTGTACAACGTATAGTAATGACAGAAAAGAACGGGGACAGGACGGACCTGCGATTCATCAAAAAAACAATTAATCAGCCCATAGCCGATGAAAAGTTTATTATCAGATGATTTTTTCAGTTTGGCAGAGTTGATCCACGAGGAAGAAAACCCGGAGAAGCTGGAGGCCAGACTAAGAATCAACTCCGGGCACAGGATTTTTGCCGGGCATTTCCCGGGACAGCCTGTGGTTCCGGGTGTTTGTATCATCCAGATGATCAAGGAAACCTTATCGGCCCATTTTTGTAAAGAGCTGATCCTGGTCACGGCGGAAGAAGTGAAGTTTCTGAATGTGATCAATCCTTTGGAAAATCCTGACATTGAGCTGGAATTTAAAATCCGTCATCCGGGGGATGATCTGGTGCATGCCAGTGTTGTCATCCGTGGGGATGACAAGGTTTTCATGAAATTCAAGGGCAGTTTCCGATAGACTGCCTGATCTGATGATAAGCATGGATCAGGAAAAAGCAAATCAGTACCTGATGACTGCCGTGCAGGCCGCACTCAGCGCGGGCTCAGCAATTTCAGCCATTTACCGTTCGGGTTTTACCATCACCGAAAAAGAGGATCTTACTCCGCTGACGGAAGCCGATCTCGCGGCACATCGTATTATTCTCGAAGCCCTCTCTCCAGGCGGTGAGCTGATCATCAGTGAAGAAGGAAGAAGTGCAGGACAGGAGGAGATGAATCCCGGGAGTTTCTGGCTGGTCGATCCGCTCGACGGGACCAAGGAATTCATCAGGCGGAACGGTGAATTTACGGTGAACATTGCTTTTATTGAATCGCAAAGACCTGTTTTGGGTGTTATTTATGCCCCTGTTATGGATATGCTGTATTTCGGACTGGAAGGAAGCGGGGCCTTCGCGGTAAGAAAAGCCTCCCGGCAGTGCCCTCCGGTGATTTCGTATGACACACTTCTGGCCAAAAGCGTGACCCTGAAATGCGGCCCGCAAAAGACTGTACTCACTGTTGCTGCAAGCCGCTCACACTTCAGCCCGGAAACCGGCAGCCTGATCAAAAAACTCGAATCCGGTTTCAGGGTGAAACTCCTTTCGAAAGGCAGCAGCCTGAAACTTACGGCTGTTGCCGAAGGCTCTGCCGATGTGTATCCCCGTCTGGCACCTACCATGGAATGGGATACAGCCGCCGGTGACGCCATTCTCAGGGCCGCCGGCGGGTCATGCAGAATATATCCTGAGGGGACACTCATGACCTATCAGAAACCGGGCTTCCGGAATCCGTCGTTCGTAGCCTGTGCTGACCCTCTGCTGCCGCTTATTTTCCCTTGATGAAATTAATGATGCGCTCTGAATCCGGCTTTTCTGAAGGCGGAACCATGTCCACCAGATTTCCGTCAGCATCAATCAGGAATTTCTGAAAATTCCAGGTCACTTTCGCATCCATCACACCATTCTCCTTCTTCTGTGTCAACCAACTGTACAGGGGATGAATATCATCACCCTTCACAGATATCTTGGACATCATCGGGAATGTGACGCCGTAATTCTTTTGGCAGAATTCCCTGATTTCCTCATTGGTGCCGGGCTCCTGCGACATGAAATTATTGGCCGGAAAACCAATTATGGCGAAGCGTTCTCCGCCATATTCCTCATACAGGGCTTCCAGCTGCTCATATTGAGGCGTGAGGCCGCATTTTGACGCCGTATTCACCACCAGGACCTTTGTGCCCTTAAAGGATGAAAGCGCAAGCTGTTCACCATCTATGGTGGTCACGGTGAAATCATGGAAAGTTTTGTTCTTCTGGGCGGCCACGCTTCCTGCGCCTGCCATGAACAGTATTAAAGCTGCTATGATCAGTTTCATTTCAGATGTGTTTAATGTTGTCAAATGTTTTGCAAAGATAATAAAAAATTTGCTATTTAGAAATATTCTTAATAATATTTTTCGGATGAAAATTGCCATCTCCCCTAAAATTAGTAATTTTCCCCTGTGTTTCATGCGGCTGAAAGGATAACTGCTTAATAATTCCCTGCATGGGCAACCATTTGCATCATAAAACCATCTTAGTGCCGGTCAACCAAAAACCTGAAAACTGACATATGAAGAAACAGAATTTACTCCTGACCCTTCTCTTCACCATCTGCTTTCCACTGATCATGAGTGCTCAGGATCAAAGCACTGCTTTCGTTGCCCATTTCGGGCCGAAAGCAGACCTGAAGAAGATTTTCGCCTCCGGCAGCGAGCGTCTCGTATCATTTGATCTTAGCGGAGTCATCAGTGAACCTATGGCTGTTACCATGAAACAAAGCATGAGCACTTTCAGTATAAAGGTTCTGGAAGTCACAATCTCAGAACTTAAGGGTGACATGCGGGCGGTCACGATCAGGCTTTCAGCGGATGCAAGTCTGGCATTCTTCACCAAATTACTGATCACAAGTGAAATCAGACAAGTGAAGGCCGGTAACACCTTGATGCGCACAGAAGAACTGAACGATTGATTCCTTTTTGTGTTTTTTCCTTCCGAAAAACCAGCTTATGAAGCGTTTTGTTTTATTCACTGCAATCCTGACCCTGATCTCCCTTTCACCGGTATCTGCGCAGGTACCCACTGTGCAGGACTGTATGGGTGCTATTCCTGTGTGTCTGAATACGTACAACGAATTCAACGGCTATACGGGTGTGGGAAATTACAATGATATACCCTCCGGAAGTTGCCCTGTGACCTGCATGTCTGCGGGAGAGCGTAATTCCGTCTGGTATACGTTCACCGTGCAAACCTCCGGTTGGTTTGACCTCCGCATTACGCCATGGGTTATGTCGGACGACTATGACTGGGCGATCTTCAACATGACCACGGCCAATTGTTCAGATTTGCAGAATACGGCCCTGCTTCAGCAGTTGGAAGTGTCATGCAACTGGTCAGCCGACGGGGGTATAACCGGAGCCAACAACCTGAGTCCCAACACCGGTGTGGATTGCTGGGGATCCGCTTCAGATGCGAATAACCCACAGATCTGGGTGAATGCGGGGGAGACTTATTATCTCAACATATCGAACTATACCGGTTATGGGGCAGGACATGGTTACCAGCTTGATATGACCCATGGCACGGCCACAATTGCAGATATGATTCCTCCGGTTCTGACGGGTATCAGCAGTGTTTCCTGCGGGGCAAGCACCTTCACTATTAACTTTTCTGAGAATATTCTATGCAGCACCATTACTACCGGTGATTTTACCCTGAACGGACCGGGCGGGCCTTACACCATCACATCCGTTACAGGAAATGTATGTTCGCTTGGAGGAACCATGGAAAACACCTTCACTGTCACCGTTTCTCCGGCAATGACGACTACCGGAGCCTATACCTTCGACCTCGTTAATACGGCGGGATCGGTTTCAGACCTTTGCGGAAATATCGCCCTGCCGGCCAGTTTCAATTTCAACATCAGCGGTCTTACTGTCAGCGTCTCACCGGCCAGCAGCAGTATTTGTAACGGACAATCGGTAAATCTTACAGCTTCCGGTGCCACCTCCTATACATGGACCCCGGCCACAGGCCTTTCTGCCACCACCGGAGCCAATGTCACAGCCACACCGGGCAGCACCACTACCTATACTGTAACCGGGACAACAGGCGGATGTTCAAGCTCAGCCACGGCCACGGTGACCGTGAGTGCCGGGCCAACGATCACGCTGAGTGCATCACCGGGAACTTCTGTCTGCGCCGGTGATGTGGTAACAATAGATGCTTCAAGCAGTGTCGGGGGAACAACTTTTACCTGGAGTACCGGCGGTAGCGGAAGCCAGATCACACCGACTGTGAATACGACAACCACCTACACGGTGACCGGAACTGCTGCTGGATGCTCCGGTTCCGAAGCCATTACCATTACTGTCACCTCCAATCCCACCATTACTGTCAGTCCCGCAAACCCTGTTATCTGCAACTCGCAATCCACTACCCTGACTGCGTCAGGTGCATCCACCTATACATGGTCGCCGCCTACCGGATTATCGGGCACCACCGGTGCAACGGTAACGGCCAATCCGACCTCAACGACCACTTACACGGTGAACGGCGCCAACGGTTCCTGTACGGGATCCACAACGGTTACGGTGAGCGTGAACGCACTTCCAACTGCTACGGTCAGCGGCGGGGGCAATATCTGTAACGACGGATCCAGTACGGTCACGGTTACGATAACACTGACCGGCACACCTCCCTGGTCACTCACTTATACTGACGGGACAAACTCCACCACGGTCAGCGGTATCAACACCTCGCCTTACACTTTCACAACGTCCACAG
>CALGYY010000287.1 GCA_937934705.1 uncultured Bacteroidota bacterium | reverse complement strand
TCAAAGGAAAACAGAACTTTACGTTGATTCTGAACAATCATACAGACCACTGAATGGTGTTCAAAGATAAGAAAAAGGTTCGGGAGCGGAGGACTCCCGAACCCATGATAAGCAAAAGAACATCAGAAACCCCTATCCTCAGTGCCCTTGTGAAGTTGAAGAGAAATTCGAAATCACAGGCATAAAGCCATCATTTGAAAAGATTATCTTTGTACGAATGGATGGTGAAGACTTAACTTTCAGGCAATAGCATTAACACCGAAAGTAGATCGGGTTAAATATTATTTGAGGATTCAGTCAGCTTCGAGCTAACAGACAGATAAAAAACTGACTATTATGATGACCAAACCTGTTATTTATCTTGTGCTTACCGCGGTATTCATCATTTCTGCAGGATCGGCTGCAAAAGAAACTTCATCGGTCAAACCACCCCAGGGCTATGTTTTAATTCCGGCGGGTACTGCTGACATCGCGGGTAATTCTGTTACTTTTCAGGCATTCTATATGTCACAGGCGGAGATTACCAATGGACAATATCTTGAGTTTTTGACAGACCTTAAGACAAAAGGGAAATCCGCGGATTACGAAAAGTTCAGCTTATGAAATTCAAATTCCTGTTTGCGGGCGGTACTCCATCAGTCCGACGGTGGGGTTCAGACCAGTAATGACATTTGTTGAAAATAAGAAATAGCTCCCGGGGACACACCGGCCGGCGGATTGCACAGCAATCGGGATGAACCCTTAATTCAGCCTGCTGATAAACAAAGCAACAAACTAAATGCATCATGAAATCAACGGTGAATGACTATACATCAAGGATCAACAGGGTCTTTGATTACATCGAGACGCATTTTGATTCACCCATGACCCTGGATGAACTCTCTGCGGTGGCCGGCTTTTCGAAGTTTCATTTCAGCCGGATCTTCCAGTCGGTGGTGGGGGAAACCCTCTTCCAGTTCATCCTCCGCGTCAGGCTGGAAAAAGCTGCGGCCCTGATGAGCGCCAGTCCCGGTGAAAGTATTTCTGGCATTGCTGCCCGTTGCGGATTCGCTGAACTGTCGGTCTTTTCAAGAAATTTCAAACAGCATTTCGGGATCACGGCCAGCGGGTACAAAAACAGTAAAACGCGATTCCGCAATTTAAGTCAAACGGACAGCAAGCTGAGTCAAACAGGAGATGAGCCCTCCCTCTATTTTTGTCCCCGATTACAAACCATTCAATGGAGGACAAATATGGAACTGAACAAAAGTGTGGAAATCAAAGAATTTCCTGAAATGACGCTTGCCTATGTGCGCCACATCGGTGCGTACCAGGGCAACGACAAGCTCTTTGAGGAATTGTGGAACCGCCTCTTCGCCTGGGCAGGACCGAGGGGATTGATCGGGGGAAAAGATTTTATGTCGCTCATCCTTTACCATGACGATCCCAATGTAACCACAGGTGATCGTTTGAGAACCAGCGTATGCATCACGGTACCCCCGGCCACCAAAGTGGAAGGGGAAGTCGGGAAAATGACCCTGGAGGCCTGCAAATGCGTTGTGGCGCGTTTCGAACTTGGGCCCGCCGATTTTCAGAAGGCCTGGGACTGGGTTTACGGACAGTGGTTTCCGGCGAGCGGCTACCAGCCGGATGATAAGCCCTGTTTTGAGTGCTATCCCGAAGAACCGAAAGACGGTAAATTCATGGTGGACATCTGCGTGCCTGTGAAACCCGCGTGATCTGCACTTTTAGAGCATCTGAGGCTGACCCCTTCCGGGCCGGCCTTTTTCTTTTGGTGACAATGCCATGGGGAAATAATCTCCCTGTCTGAGCAGTGGGATGATAAATATCATAAATTAGCGCATCAAAATATCCTGAATGAACTGGGAAACACTTTTATGTTTCGGAGACAGCATCACCTTCGGGGCACGCAGCTACCTGGCGTATCCTGAAATCTGCGGCGATATCCTGATGAGAAAGCTTGAAAAAAAATGGAATGTGATCAACCATGCAGTCAACGGATATACCGTTATCGACCTGCTGCGGTCGTTAAACCCTGTGCTTGAACAGTACAGGAATTCCTTCCCCGGGCTGATTACAGTGATGATCGGGACCAACGATATCAAGCAAAAGGTTGATGTACATGATTTTGAAATTGCTTATCAGCAACTGATCGTTAAGTTAAGGCTGATGGCCGTCGGGAATCATATCATGTTGCTGAAAATTCCCCGTTTTGCAGGAAAGGTATTCTATCCCTACAACTTTGGAATGAACGAACAGATCGGTATATTCAATCAGTGTATTGAACGAATGGCAAATGAGAACGGACTCAGGTTCTTTGAATTTCACCTGGAGGACGACGATTTCTTTGATGGTGTTCATCTCAGTCCGAAAGGATGTCAGACAGCAGCCGTTCAGCTCGCGGATGTCGTGTTAAGAGATAAAGGGATTGAAGGTTCTGCAGCTTTGTCATAAAATGCCTTACCCTCCGAAAGACGGAGGAGCCCAGCTGGTACATTATACCAGTCGCGGACTGATCGCTCACGGGATTGACCTCAGTGTACTCTCGGTGAACCCGCTCCGGTGTTATGTGCCGCCGGAAAGCCTCCCGGAAAGTTATGTGTCGGATTGCAATTTTAAATGTGTAAGAGTAGATACGCGCCTGCACCCGCTCAGGATGATCACCAACCTCTTTGGGAGTGAATCATACTTCATTGAGCGTTTCCGTTCAGCAGATTTTGAATCGGCACTCATTGCACTGCTGAAGGAAAAGGATTTTGATATTGTGCAGATTGAACATCTTTACCTTTGCCGCTATGTCAGCGTTATACGCCGCTGGTCACGGGCAGCCATCGTTTTTCGCCCTCAGAATGTCGAACATGAGATATGGGAGCGTTATCTCAGAAATCTCCGGGAGCCCGTCAGGCGGGTTCTGTTGCGTACTGCAGTCAGGCGTTTGAAAAAATTTGAGGGT
>CALGYY010000286.1 GCA_937934705.1 uncultured Bacteroidota bacterium | reverse complement strand
CGATTCAGCCTGTCTTGCTGCACGCGGCAGTGGCCTGCGGGACGGGAGTGTAAGCGGTCGGCGGTTTCACGCGGGCGCAGCCCTGCGTGAAAATTGCCTCAGGGCGAGAAAAAAGCGCTTTTGTTACTTTTGGCGCGACAAAAGTAAAGCAATGAAATACTGCACTTTAAGACTATTCCGAAGTGAACTCAAGACCACTGAAATGATGGTCTGAACAAGAAGGAAATGGTTCGGTTGAAGAGGACTCCCGAACCATATTCGGGAAAATATGATGCTTCAAAAAAAAGAATCGGAATTCTTGCAGCAGAAAAGACTCCCTGTCTCAGGATATGGCAAAAAATGCAAATCCTGAAAAAAGTCTTATCCCTCATTTTACTTTTTGCAAAATCTGCAAAAAATCAGAATCCGGCTGCGAAAATCCGTTCGCATCCTCCTCACCTGCCGGACTACTTTTACATCGTCAACAGCAAGAAAACCAATGTTTAACCAATACCTTAATTAAGATGAAAACTTCAATTTTCAAAACCGTCACGATGATCCTTTCTGGAATCATCACCATGAATGCGCTGTCATTAAATGCGCAACAGGACACCAAGCCCGTGGTAGCTGTCATCGGCATCGACAGCAAGGGAATGGATTACGATGCTGAATCCATGGCATACATGGTCAGACTGGAAATGGAAAAGACCAATGTTTATTATGTCATGGACCGCTATGATGTCAGCGAAATTCTCAGCCGCAACAGCATTGATCCGGCCACATGTATGGGAAAGACCTGCGTGGTGGAAGCCGGTAAAGTGCTGAAAGCAGACAAGATGGTAACCGGATCCATTGAACGTTTCGGGGAAAAAATCGTGATCAGCCTTAAAGTGATCGACGTAAAATCCGATATGGTGGAGAAGCAGGATGTCACAGAATACCTGAACCTGCAGGTCGAAATCCAGAAAATGATCGGGATCTCGGTTCAGAAACTGCTGGGTCTGACCCCCGATAAAGATCTCGTAAGTCTTTTGGTCAATTACGATGCCCCCATTAAAAGTCCCAAGACCAAGGCCACTTACAGCGGACCCAGGATGGGCGGAACAGTCATGTTCGGCCAGGCAGCCAGGCGCTTCAATGCCCCGACCAGTGAAGGCGGATTTAATATGTTTCCGGTCATGTTCAATTTTGGATGGCAGCAGGAGATCCAGTATCTCAGTTCCGGGAATTTTTCAGCCCTCGTTGAGATCATCCCTATGATTGGCGGACTTGAATCCGGCAAATTCATCCCTTCCCTCACCCTGATGAATGGCTTCCGTATGGGCAAAGGATCCTGGGAATTCGCTTTTGGACCGAGCTTCAGACTGGTACAGATGGCCCAGGGATATTATGCTCCGGATGAAAACGGGGACCCGGTCTGGCATCTTGAAAAGGAGTGGAATTCTTACGACCCTGTGACCCATACATATGTTCAGAATCCCTACCCGATCATCCGTAATCTCGACTCCAGGGGAAAATACAGGGTATCCGCTAGCCTGATGTTAAGTGTGGGCCGTACGTTTAAATCCGGCTATCTGAACATCCCTGTCAACGTATATGCCTCCTTCCGCCGTGAAGGAACGGTCGCGGGGGTTTCCTGCGGTTTCAACATTACACGTCACAGCAAGAAGGAGCGCGAGCGGAAAAGACATCAGTTTCTTCCGGGCCAGTAAACCACCCATCAACCGTTTAACACCAACAACTATGAAAACGCACACGCTGAACCGGATGATGGCACTCATGCTTATCTTACTTCTCCTCCAGAGCGCCTGTCGGAAAAACCACAGCAACTACCCGCCGGAAGTCAATATTGTTGGGTGGACTGAAAGAACCCATACTTCCATGAATTTCGAAATCAGCGCGACCTATTATACCTCTTCTGAACCGGTGAATTGCGGGCTGTGCTGGAGTACTGAACCAGACCCGGATCTCAGCGACAAGGTGGCCATGCTTACGACCAGCAACCCCTACTTCGAACTGACTGCATCCGGACTCACACCCAATACATCCTATTATTTCCGCGCATTTGCCATCGGTGAGTCAACGACCAATTACAGCAGATCATTCCGTTGCACGACGCTGGGAGAGCCCATCACGGATGTAGAAGGGAACTCCTATTACACCATCAGAATCGGAGATCAGGTCTGGATGGCCGAAGATTTAAGATGTCGCCATTTCAACAATGGAGATGTGATTGCGGAGGCTGTGAATAACTCTGACTGGAACGGGATTAGTCCGTCATTCTGTTCTTATCCCTACACCTATGACAGCACCGTCGGATATATTTATAATCACTATGCAGCCATTGATCCCCGGGGGCTTGCACCGGAGGGCTGGCGGATTCCCGGGAAGGAGGACTGGGAAGAGTTATTTGGGTGGCTTGCAGCGAGGAGTTTCGTCAGCAGTGAAATCATGCTGACGAGTGTACTGGATTACGGCAGTGCAGCGAAAGTGGCCGACAGCCTGGGATTCTCCGGAAGGTACTGCGGGTATCGCACCTATGATGGTATTTTTTACAGTTATCTCTCCGCGGCCGCATGGTGGACCTCGACCCTGGCCGACAGCACCTCTGCCTGGCGGGTGATGATGAGGTCAACATCCACAGCCCCGGATTACAGTTATGCCACCCGTAAAAACGGATACTACATCCGATGTATCAGGGAATAGCATTCTTTTCCGGAAATGCGCAGGCATTTTTTCAGCATGAGGCAGGGACCGGGTGGAGAGTTCACCCGGTCCCTTTCACAGTTTCACAGCTCAGGAATGATGAGTTACTCAAAGACACGTCAAAAAAAAATTACAAATCTCAGCGGGTATTGAAAAAATCATTATTTTTGCGCCTCTTTAATAAGGTTCTTCAATTTCTTGGTCCGGTAGTTCAGTTGGTTAGAATACGTGCCTGTCACGCACGGGGTCGCGGGTTCGAGTCCCGTCCGGACCGCAAGAAAGAGGTCATTTCAATTTGAAGTGACCTCTTTGTTTTATGCGGTATTTCGTTTACATATTGAGGAGTCAGATCGACGGTTCCTTGTTCAAAGGATTCACAGGCAAGCCTGGTAGATGACTATTCTGGACTATACTGTGCCTGTCATCTCGCCTCACGCGAGACGGGTGAGAGTCCCGTCGGATCACTTATAGAAATATATACATCCTTGATTTTTTAATACTTTAAGGATGTTTTTTTTTGTAAAGGTGGCAGAAGAGGTGACAATTGATAAATAGAATTCAATATGAACACAAACTACAACAGCAGATATTTACAGAAATCCGCAATATGCCAGTGTTCGATACCTTTATAAGAATTTCCTGCACTGATGTTATCCATTGAAACAACATATTTTCTGTAATTGTCGGCTATGCTGAGCAGATTGCCAAATTCACGCGCCACAACCTTTTCGTCTGAAAGCAGATAACAAACCTGAACGTATATGGTTTCGCCACTGCGTTCGGCAACAAAATCCACTTCTTTGGATCCTTTCTGGCCGACAAACACTTCATATCCTGCAATTTTAAGATGATTATACACAGTGTTTTCAAGAAGTTTTGATATGTCATCCGGCTTATAACCCGAAACGGTATTGCGTAAGCCCAAATCTTCAAAATAGTATTTTTCTCCCACTTCAAATATTTTTCTTCCGGCAACATCAATGCGTGAAACCTTGTTTGTAATGCAGGCACTGCATAAATGGCTCAAATAGTCCAGAACAAGGTTGGGCGTAACTTTAACGCGCTGAGACTTAAGAAAATCGCTGATGCTTTTTGCCGAAACCAAAGAAGTCACATTATCAGATAAATACCGTACAAGATTTTCGAGGAAGCTTACATTTCTGATGTTATAACGGGAAACTACATCTTTAAGAAGGACTGTTGAAAGTATGCCTTTCAGATAATCATTTATTGTGTTGTCCGATTGATCGGTATGCATTAATCCGGGCATACCTCCCTGTTTGAGGTAACGGTTAAAAGTTTCAGGCGAATCATTTAAGCCGTAAAAGTCAGTAAATTCGGTATAAGATAGCGGATGTACCTGTATTTCGACATATCTGCCACTCAACATAGAAGCCAGTTCTCCGGACAAAATTTCAGCATTACTTCCGGTAACGTAAATATCAGCCAGTTTTTTTGAAAAAATATTCCTGATGCATTTTTCGAAGTCTTCAATTTCTTGTATTTCATCAACAAAGAAGTAGTTATTTGAAGACTTCATATGTTTTTGGGTAAAAAACTTCTGCAAATCATGATAGTCCTTAATAAAATCAAACTCATAATGTTCTTTATTCACATAAATAATGTTCGCACCGGGGTCCGACTTCATAATTATATTCATGATGTTCAGCATCAGATAGCTTTTTCCTGAACGTCGGTGGCCGGTTAAAACCTTAATAACCGGCTTGCGTATATGAGGTCGTACTTTCTCAAGATACAACTCCCTTTGTTTCACATCAGATGGGGCCATAATTACAAGTATAATAAGAATGTTGCAAAGATAGCATATTATTTTAAGTATAGTTAAAATGTTCTGAATTATTTTTATTTTTTCGCGCTGTAGTTAAAAGTGTAATTGGTCAAGGGGTTAATTACCCGCCTTGCGTGGCGTGGTAGTTTATTCGGGAGACTGTGTTTTCATGAGCGAGTGCAGATGCCTTAACATGATTCAGAACTTCCACTTCCAATTCGCTGGAGATTGACAAGTGTCTGTCACTTTTTCAATACATCTGATTCTTATTGTGTTAACAATTCACCGTTAATAAGTTGACCTCACGCACAGCGGGTCAATATGTCACGCTGTTGTAATTTAGCCCTTGCTTTTCTCTTTCCCAACCTTGGATACCTATGAAAACTACCCTTACTATCCTGTGTTTTATCATGGTCACTGTGCTTTCGGCACAGTCCAGCCATACCATCAGCGTTGACTCCAAAAGCTGCCTCTGGACCGACACCAAAATCGACATCATGGCGGGGGAACAACTCAGGATTGAACAGGTGGAAGGTGGCTGGACCTGTGATGCCCGCTCATTCCCTGCAACAGATGCCGACGGACATACAGACGAGGAAAGCACCGGGCTGGCAAAGTACAGCAAATACAAAACGCTCAAGAGTGCACCTTTTGCTACGCTTCTGATCAAGGTCGACGGACGCATCATGCCGGCAGGAAAAAACTACCTGGAAAACAAATTCCCCTATCACGGGCGGATTTACCTGCGCATGAACGACGAAGGCTGTGAGGATAATGACGGCAGTATCACTTTCAAGATCAGCATCAGCACCGCGCCCGACCTGCAGAGAGGACTCATGGCCTGGTATCCCTTTAACGGCAACGCGAAGGACGAAAGCGGCATGGGCAATAACGGCTACTTATATGGCAGCCCTGTTTTCACCGAAATCAGAAAAAATGACACCACAGCCGGAATGGCCCTCATTTTCGACGGGATAGATGATTACATCCAGGTTCCCAATTCCGTGGCTTTCAACTCGGCTTCACTGGGGATCGTTTTCCGCATGAAAACCACTTCATT
>CALGYY010000285.1 GCA_937934705.1 uncultured Bacteroidota bacterium | reverse complement strand
TAAATTATACTATTGGCACTGCCCTCCCTGCGCCGTAAAGACAGGGCGCAAGCACCGAATAATCCAACAAGCACCGACCCCGCATGCGCCCTCATAACACGGCGCGCTCCTAAATTATACTATTGGCACTGCCCTCCCTGCGCCGTAAAGACAGGGCGCAAGCACCGAATAATCCAACAAGCACCGACCCCGCATGCGCCCTCATAACACGGCGCGCTCCTAAATTATACTATTGGCACTGCCCTCCCTGCGCCGTAAAGACAGGGCGCAAGCACAGAATGATCCTACAAGCACCGACCCCGCATGCGCCCTCAAGACCGCTTCTGGGTTTTTTTCTGTGAATCATTTCACATTAAAGCAAAAAATGTAATTTTACCGTGAACAACCAAATTCACCACACCAAACTTAAAATATTGATTATCATGGAAAAGATCCAGTTGAACCTGAGCAATCTGAACAAAGTGTTCCCCAGGGAATTCAGCCCGGAACAAATCGCCAAAGCCAAGACACTCTTTTTGAAAAAGCTGTCCGAAGACGCCCACGCTTTTTACGGAGGGAAGATACAGACCGTGCCTAAAGCACCGGTAATCGGGTTCAACTGGTTTAATGTATGGTACACACCAGGTGTATCCAAGGTTTCCACCAACATCCGCGATAACTACGACACTTCCTATGATCTCTCGAACCGGGCGAACCTGGTGGCGGTGGTCAGCGATTCTACGCGTGTACTGGGTGATGGCGACTGTACGCCTCCGGGAGGACTGGGCGTTATGGAAGGCAAGGCTTTTCTGATGAAATATCTCGGGGGCTTTGATGCTGTGGCTTTGTGTATCGACAGCAAGAATGCCCAGGGCAAGAATGATCCTGAGAAGATCATTGATTTTGTAAAAATGTGCCAGCACAGTTTTGGCGCTGTTAACCTTGAAGATATCAGTCAGCCGAACTGTTACCGGGTACTGGATGTACTGCGTGAGGAATGCGACATCCCTGTATGGCACGACGATGCCCAGGGAACGGCCTGTGTCACGCTGGCGGGACTAATCAACGCTCTTAAGCTGGCGGGGAAGAAGATCTCTGATGCCAAAATTGTTCTTTACGGAGCCGGGGCTTCCAATACCACTATTGCGCGCCTGATCCTGGCCGATGGTGCCAGCGGAGAAAACATGATCCTTTTTGACACCAAGGGATCATTACACAAAGGACGTAAGGATATTGAAGACGACAAACGTTTTTACCGCAAATGGGAACTGTGCGAGCAGACCAACCCCAAATGCATCGAAACGATAGAAGAAGCGATGAAGGGCGCTGATGTGCTGATTTCGCTTTCGACTCCGGGCCCTGATACCGTGAAGCCGGAATGGGTGAAGTCCATGAATGAGAAATCCATCGTATTTGCCTGTGCCAATCCTGTTCCCGAAATATATCCCTATGCAGCCAAAGAAGCAGGAGCTTATATTGTTGCAACGGGTCGCGGTGACTTCCCCAACCAGGTGAACAATTCCATCGGTTTCCCGGGGATCCTGAAGGGCGCCCTGATGGTACGTGCCCGTAAGATCACCGATAATATGGCCATTGCTGCAGCCCATTCACTGGCGAATTACGCTGAAAAACGCGGGATTGATCCGGAAAACATTGTTCCTACCATGGATGAAGCCTCAGTATTTCCGGAAGAAGCAGCGGATGTGGCCATGCAGGCCATCAAAGACGGTGTGGCCCGTATTGAGTTGAGCCGTCAGCAGGCTTTTGATACTGCGGCCGCAGATATCAAGGGTTCCAGGGATATGATCAGCCATCTGACGGAAACCGGCTTTATCAAAAATCCACCCCAGGAAATGCTGGACAAAGCACTGGAATGGGCCATCAAACAGGTTTCCTGATCCATGATCAACAGCATCGAAGGCCGGCTGGCCGAAAAAACACCCACCTATGCCATTATCGAGTGTAATGGCATAGGTTACTTTCTGAACATCAGCCTGAATACTTTTTCGGTATTGGGTGAGGTGAACCAGAACTGCAGACTATTCACCCATCTGGCCATAAAGACCGAGGCCACCACTCCTGTGGGTCTGAGTCTTTACGGCTTTCACAGCGTGAAAGAGAGGGAGGTTTTCCTCCATCTCATTTCCGTCTCCGGCGTGGGATCCAACACGGCCCGGCTGATCATTTCTTCGCTCACGGCCGATGATGTCGTGGCTGCCATACTGAATGGTAATGTCGGACTGTTCCAAAGCGTGAAAGGGATAGGTGGCAAAACTGCACAGAAGATCATCATTGACCTGCGCGATAAAATCGGCAAAGCCGGAGTGCAGGGCGACATTTTGAGCACACCGCACAATACAAACAGGGAAGAGGCGTTATCTGCATTGATCCTTTTGGGATTCAGCAGAAATCCGGCTGAGAAGGCACTTGAAAGGATCATGAAAACCGAACCCGCGCTTGGGGTGGAACAGCTGATCAAACAGGCATTGAAGATTTTGTGACAAGCAGGCTTTGTCCGCCATAAGCGTTGGAAAACCGTGAATATCTGAATCTTAACCGAATCCGGATCACGGCAATGAATGTGGCTGCAAGGTTCCCGATGAAGATAAAAAGTTTATCTTTGCACGTTTTTTTAATGAACAAACCCTGAAACACGGCTTGGAGCGCTATTTAAAATACTTCCTGAACCTTCTGGCAGCAGGCTTCATCATCTCCCTGGCGTGGTCGGGTTCCGCCGGGCCGGATCACAGGCTGGTCGATCCCGATCGTATTTCTGCCCAACAGGATCGTGGTCTGACGCCTCCCGATACGGTTCTCCCATTTCCCTTCGACGACAACGACGGCAATCCCTACGACCCGGCGCAGAACGGCGGGCTATACATGAACAACCCTTCCAATGTGACCCAGGATCTGATCTACGATCCGGATAACAATGAGTATATTCTCACCAACCAGGTCGGCTCGCTGGAATACCGTCCTTCAAACTATATGAGCTTTGAGGAGTACCTCAACTACGACGCCGACAAGGCCATGCAGGAGTACTGGCGGCAGAAGACGCATGCCAACAGGCTGACCAAGGGCGACAACGGCATCATTCCAAAAATCAGGATAGGGGGAGAAACCTTTGACAAGATCTTCGGGAGCAATACCATTGATATCCGCCCTTCTGGTTCTGCAGAGCTGATTTTTGGTGTGATTTCAACCCGTACCGACAATCCTGCTCTGGATGTGAAACAGCGCCGCAATACGAATTTCGACTTCCAGGAAAAGATACAGATGAATGTGACCGCCAAGATCGGTGACAAAATTGAATTTGGCGTGAACTACAACACAGAGGCTTCCTTTGATTTTGAGAATAAAATGAATCTCAAGTATGAAGGAAAGGAAGACGAGATCATTCAGCTGATTGAAGCAGGAGATGTGACCCTTCCGCTGAACTCAACACTGATCACGGGGAGTCAGGCTCTTTTCGGGGTGAAGACCAAACTGAAATTCGGACGCACCACCGTCACCGGTGTATATTCACAACAAAAGAGTAAAACCGAGAGTATTACCGTTTCGGGCGGCGCGCAAACGAGTGAGTTTGATCTTAAGGCTGATCAGTATGAAGAGAACAAGCACTTCTTTGTCGCCCAGTACTTCAGGGAGAATTACAACAAAGCCCTTTCGAAGCTGCCCATCGTTCAATCGCCCATCAACATTACCAAAATAGAGGTCTGGATCACCAATGTGGGGGCTCCCACTCAGGAAAACCGCAATATTATCGCCTTTCAGGATATCGGTGAACCCAACCCTTACAACCCCATTATCACCGGTGGCGGGTTTTATCCCGACAATGCCGCGAACAACCTGCTTTCGGGCGTTATCACCGACACCAGCCAGATCCGCGACCTGAATACAGCCAATACCTATCTCACCGGTCTCGGTCTTCAGTCAGGAATCGATTTCGACAAGGTAGAACTCGCCCGTAAACTCAATCCTTCGGAATATACCTTTAACAGCAAACTCGGTTTCATCTCACTGAATACGACCCTGAACTCCGACCAGGTGCTCGCGGTAGCATTCCAGTATACCCTGATCGGAGACACTACGGTATTCCAGGTCGGTGAATTCTCCAATGAAGGGGTGAGCGCGCCTAAGTGTCTGGCCGTAAAGCTATTGAAAAGCTCCTCCCTGAATACCCGCATTCCCCTGTACCGGCTGATGATGAAGAACGTTTACGCCATCGGCGGTTACCAGGTGAATCCGGAAGACTTCAGGCTGAATGTGCTTTTCAGCGGTGAAGAGAATGGGGTTCCCATGGGTTACCTCACAGAAGGCGCCATTAACGGGATCCCCCTGATCAAAGTCCTGGGGTGCGACCGCCTGAACACCAACGGTGATCCGGTTCCTGACGGGGTTTTTGACTTTCTGCCCAATGCAGCGGCACAGGGCGGAACCATACAGCAAACCAACGGAAGGATCTTCTTTCCGGTGCTGGAACCCTTCGGACAGGATCTCAGGGTGGCCATCACAGGCGGAAATCTTCTGGATCCCAACCTCATGGCCATAGCCGACAAATATTGCTACGATTCCCTTTACAGCATGACCAAGACCGGGGCGCAGCAGTATCCTGACAAGAACAAGTTTTCCATCGCCGGTTTTTTCAAATCCGCATCCGGTTCGGAAATCTCGCTCGGTGCCATGAATGTTCCGCAGGGTTCGGTCAAGGTGACGGCCGGAGGTATCCCGCTCACTGAAAATGTGGATTATACCGTTGACTATACGCTGGGGCGTGTCAAGATCATCAATGAGGGCATCCTGAATTCGGGGACACCCATTAATATTTCGCTGGAGAGCAACAATATGTTCGATATACAGACCAAGACCCTGATGGGTTTGCATGTCGATTATATGGTGAACAAGAAATTCAATCTCGGTGCAACGGTGCTGAATCTTTCGGAGAAACCGCTCACCCAGAAGGTCAACTTCGGTGATGAGCCCATCAGCAATACAATCTGGGGAATCAACGGGGATTATCAGACAGAATCGCGTTTGCTCACCAAGATCATCGACTGGCTGCCCTTCCTCGAAACCAAGGCACAATCGAATGTGTCGGTCTCCGGCGAGTTCGCACATCTCATTCCCGGGCATTCCAAAGCCATTGGCAAATCGGGCACGTCCTATATTGACGATTTTGAAGGCAGCAAATCATCCATTGATCTTCGCACCATACAGAACTGGTTCCTGGCCTCCACGCCACAGAAGCAGCCGGATCTCTTCCCGGAAGCCGCACCCAACACAGGACTGGCTTTCAATTTCAACCGCGCCAAGCTGGCATGGTATGTCATCGACCCGTCAGTGTTCTACAGGGGCAACAACCAAACCCCATCGCATATCACCAAAGATGATATTTCGAATCACATGGTACGTGAAGTTTTTGAGGACGAGGTATTCCCGCAGAAGGAGAACAGTTACGACACGCCTCAGAACATCGCCATCATGAACCTGGCTTATTATCCCTCCGACCGCGGGCCTTACAATTTTGATGTGGACGGATCGGAAGGTTATTCCAGCGGGATCAACGCCAGCGGGAAACTGCAGGATCCCTGGACCCGATGGGCGGGGATCACGCGCAAGATCGAAACCACTGATTTCGAGGCCACCAATGTGGAGTATATTGAGTTCTGGATGATGGATCCCTTCATTTATAATCCCTCACACACAGGGGGATTCCTTTATATCAACCTGGGAGACATTTCAGAAGACGTATTGAGAGATTCGCGTAAGAGTGTAGAAAATGGTTTACCGGCCGACGGTGTTTATGACGAAAGGGTGGACACCACCATCTGGGGGATCGTGCCTAACGTGCAGCCCCTCACTTACTCTTTTGACGCCAATGAAAGTTCGAGGCAATACCAGGATGTGGGTCTCGACGGCATGAGCAGCGTGCAGGAGCTGGATTTCTTCGGAGCAGATTATGTACAGCGTGTGGCAGCGGCTTTCGGAACAGCTTCGCAGGCCTATACTGCAGCAGCCACCGACCCCTCCGGCGATGACTACCATTATTTCCGCGGTCCTGATTATGACAATGAATCCCGGTCCATTTTACAACGTTACCGCCAGTACAACAACACCGACGGGAACTCGCTCACCATACAGCAATCGTCCACGCTTTACGGTGTGGATTACCCGATGATGGCCACGACCCTGCCCGACGGAGAAGACATCAACCGCGACAATACCCTGAATGAGAACGAACGTTACTTCCAATATAAAGTGGCTCTGAATCCCACGAAAATGAACGTGGGCGATAATTACATTACCGACATGCGAGCAGCATCGGTACAGTTACCCAACGGAACCACCGCAACTACCAACTGGTACCAGTTTAAAATCCCCATTCAGTCGCCCGACCGCATTGTTGGCGGAATCAGTGATTTCAAATCCATCCGCTTCATGCGTATGTTTCTGGCCGGCTTCACTGATTCCATTGTTTGCCGTTTTGCCACGCTTGACCTGGTACGCAGTGAATGGAGACGTTACAAATACTCTCTGCTGACACCCGGTGAATACATCCCTGACGATAACCAGAACAACACCACTTTTGACGTTTCTGCAGTAAACATTGAGGAGAACAGTGAGCGCGTTCCCATTCCCTATGTGGTACCACCGGGTATCGAAAGGGAGATCAGTCTGGGAACCACCAACCTTCAGCAGTTGAATGAACAATCGCTGGATCTGAAGGTCTGCAACCTGATGGACGGGGATTCCCGCGCCGTTTACAAGACCTGTGACTTCGATATGCGGCAGTTCAAAACCCTGAGAATGTATGTCCACGCAGAAGCCGGACTCGCCACAGAGCCTTTGAATGATGGCGACCTGACTGTTTTCATCAGGCTGGGGTCAGATTTCACATCCAATTATTATGAATATGAGATCCCGGTGCGCGTAACCCCATGGGGTACGGGTGTTGACTATCCCGATTCCATCTGGTACCCTGAAAACCAAATGGAGATCATTCTTGAATACCTGGTGAATGCCAAGAAAGACCGCAACACGGCCATGCGCGAACCGGGTTCACCCATCAGTATTACGATGCCGTTCATCACCTATGATGATTTCGGGAACATTATCACGGTAGTCGGAAATCCAAGTCTGAGCGCTGTCAAGACCATCATGCTGGGTATCCGTAACCCGAAACAATCTTCATCCAATCCTTACGATGACGGCAATCCCAAATGCGCTGAAGTCTGGCTGAATGAACTTCGTCTCACCGACTTTGACGAAGACGGCGGATGGGCAGCAACGGCACGCGTTAACGCGGCACTTGCGGATTTCGGTAACCTGAGTGTCGCGGGGACCATCTCGACACCCGGTTTCGGGAGTATCGACAAGAAGGTGAATGAGCGGCAGAAGGAAACACTGGTCAGTTATGATATTGCAACCAATCTTGAACTTGGAAAATTCTTCCCTGAGAAATGGGGACTGAAGATCCCGATGCACTATGATTTTGCGGAGACACGCAGCACACCACAGTATAATCCGCTGAACCCCGACATCAAGTACAAGGACGACCTGGCCACTTTTGATTCCAAACAGGAAAAGGATTCCATCCGTGAGCGCACCCAGGATTACACCAGGCGTCAGAGTCTCAACTTCATGAACGTTCGCAAAACCAAGGTCAGCGGTTCCTCCAAGTCGCATATCTGGGATGTTGAAAACCTTGACATCAGCTATGCATTCACCGAGATTTATCACAGGAATGTAGATATAGAATATGATGTAAAGAAAACGCACCGGGGCGGTCTGGGTTATAACTTCACCGGGACACCAAAGCCGGTGAAACCTTTTGACAAGGTGAAGTTCATGAACAACAAATATCTGCGGATCATCAAGGACTTCAATTTTTACTACATGCCCAAGATGCTTACTTTCCGCACGGATCTGGACAAGCAGTTCTCAGAGAGTCTGCTGCGCAACAAGACCACGGCCATCATCATTCTGGAGCCCACCTATATCAAATCATTCAACTGGACCCGCAATTACGGCCTGAAGTGGGATCTCACGCAGAATCTTAAGCTCGACTATTCGGCCATGGCCAATGCAAGGGTTGACGAACCTCCCGGGAAGATAGACAAGAACAATCCCAATTATAAGGAACTGCGGGACTCGGTTTGGAACAACGTTCTGGATTTCGGCCGTCTGACCACTTACAACCAGAAGCTGGACATTACCTATAATGTTCCCATCAATAAGCTGCCCTTCCTGAGCTGGGTGACGGCGACGGCGAAATACGGCGGTAATTACAGCTGGACGGCACTGCCGCTGACCACGGATTCTCTTGACCGCATCATTGAGAACCCGATGGGGAACACCATCGAGAACTCAAACACCCAGCAACTGAACATCAATGCCAATTTTGTCAATCTATACAATTATATTCCATACCTGAAGAAGATCAATGACAAGAAGCGGCAGGGAAGTACCAAGCAGCCCAAAAGCAATATGCCTCCGGCGGAGGGCGACAGTGCGGAAAACAAGATTAACTGGGGAAAAGAGATTCTTGACAACGCATTAAGTATTCTCATGCTGGTTAAAACGGCCAACTTCTCCTATCAGGAAAACAACGGGGAAGTACTTCCGGGTTTTATGCCGAAGCCCGTTGCCCTTGGGATGGACTGGAAGCAGATGGCTCCGGGCATAGATTTCGTTTTCGGTAATCCGAGTGATATCTGGGGCGGAGGTCAGGACATCAGGGCCATTGCATATCGTGAAGGATGGATGAGTACGGATACCAATCTGAATATGCCCTATGCGGTGAAGGAAAGCAAAACCCTGAACCTTCAGGTGACCCTTGAACCTTTACCTGCACTCAGGATAGATGTAACGGCCAACTCCAGTTATACCAACGTGAACAGCATGTACCTCCGGGGCGATGGTTTGGGCGGCTTCAATGAATACTCCCCCATGCAAACCGGAAGTTTCTCTATGTCATACCTGACCTGGGGAACCGCATTTATCGGGGATAACAAAGATAACAGCAACGCCACTTTTGAAAAGTTCAAGGATTACAGGATTATCATCGCCAACCGTTTGGCTCAGGCCAATCCCTTCTCCAGCGGCGCGCTCGACAGCCTGGGTTTCCCCGATGGTTACGGGGCCACATCACAGGATGTACTGATACCGGCATTCCTGGCTGCGTATGCGAAAAAAGATCCGGAAAAGATAGGCCTGAAACCTTTCAGTCAAAAACTACTGAGCGCCTTTCCGTTGCCCAACTGGAAGATCACATACACCGGTCTGACCAAGATCAAATGGATCAAGAAATATTTTAAAAACTTCTCCCTTTCACATTCTTATCGTAATACATACAGTGTAGGCTCTTACGTAACCAGCGTGCGATTCAGGGATGAAGACCTTGACGGCTATACCTACGTGAGGGACGTTGCCAACAACTTCATTTCAGAGAGGGAAATCGGGACGATATCCATCAATGAGCAGTTCAGTCCGCTGATTGGTTTTGATATGACGATGGTCAACAGCCTGCTGATCAAATTCGAGATCAGGAAGACCCGCAACCTTGCGCTGAGTTTCTCCAACACCCAGCTGACCGAGGTCACCAGTGATGAATACGTGATCGGAGCCGGTTACAGGGTAAAGAATGTGAGCTTCAATATTAAAAGTGGCGGAAGGAAAAAACTGATCAAAAGCGACCTCAACATTAAGGCAGACTTTTCCATACGCGACAACAAGACGGTATTGCGCAAGCTGGTGGAAAACCTCGATCAGGTTTCTGCAGGTCAGCGGGTCATGTCGATCAGTGTTTCTGCCGATTACCAGATCAGTGAGAAATTCAATATCCGGCTCTTCTTCGACAAGATCATCAACAACCCCTTTGTCACCTCCAATTACCGTAACTCCAACACCAATGCGGGACTCAGCCTGCGGTTCACGCTGGCCCAGTAAGGTTTGATTTTTTTCGGGATAACTCAGCTGATTGCTTAAAAAAATATACTTTTGGGCATCCAATAATAATACTGTTATGAACGTACCGGGCAATTTACATTACACAAAAGACCATGAATGGTTAAGGGTTGAAGGCAATGAAGCCTTCGTTGGCATCACCGACTTTGCACAGAGCCAGCTGGGCGATGTGGTATTTGTTGAAGTGAACACCGTGGGTGAAACCCTTGGAAAAGGTGAGTCTTTCGGTACCATCGAAGCTGTGAAAACAGTTTCCGATATGTTTCTGCCTGTAGGCGGAGAGATTCTCGAGCTGAATCCTGCCATTGAATCCACCCCTGAGATTCTGAACAAAGACCCTTATGGTGATGGCTGGATTGTGAAGATCAGGATCGCAAACCCGGCAGAAGTCAGCGAATTGCTGAGTCCGGCGCAATATACCGAGCAAATCAGTCATTAAACTGCGTCCTCCTTTCCGCTTTCGCAAAGGCTGGTTACTGATGCCCGCAGCATTATGGGCTGTCGTGATCATGGTATTGCTGTCGCTGCCCCCGAATGATTATTCAGAATGGTCATGGCGGGATGTGATCCCATACGCAGACAAGTGGGTGCATGCATTTTTATTTGGTGTACAGGCCTTTTTGCTGGCCTACGGGCTGAAGAGGGTTTGGTCTGTTAAGCGCTTTTTCATCATTATACTAACGGCTGCATTGTTATCAGGGGTTTACGGGATTGCAACGGAGATCCTCCAGGCCCTTTTCTTTACCGGCAGGGAAGCCGATATTTGGGACGCTGTGGCCGATCTGGCGGGGGTATGTGCAGGAATTGCCGTATTTTTGTTTGGGCGGCGTCTGATCCTCCGGTCAGAAAGGAAGAAATCCCGGACCGTATAATACAGAAGTCTGCCCGGCGTTATTCAGGATCTATACCGACCTCACCCAGCGATGGAGCAATGGCTGTTCAGAAACCGTAATCAGGTCTACGGGGCTTACCGTTTACGACGGCAAAACCCGGCGGTATTATTCTGGTCGGCCATGACCACCCTTCTGGCTTTTGTTCTCCTCATGATTCTCGCATTCTATCAGGGCCGTAATACCGGTGGCGCAAAACAGGAAAGCTGGTATTTTTTCGATGCCGGTGGTCCGGAGGGATTGAATCATCCTCTGAAAAAAAAGCAAGCTATGCCCTCCGGCGCACCGGAGATCCGTCAGTTTGTGCCACAGATCAGCAATGAAGCGGAGATCACTGACACCCTGGTCAATCCGGCCGAGGGGAACGGCACCGACACTGCAGGAAGTGGTATGGGACAAGGCAATGGTCAGGGAGACGGACCCCTGTACTATTCTGTCCAGCAAGCTCCTGCATTCCCGGGAGGAGAGAAAGAGCGCATCCGCTTTTTACAGCAGAACATCAATTACCCGCCCGATGCCCGGAAGAATAAAATCCGGGGAACGGTATATGTTTCTTTTGTTGTGGAAACCGACGGAAGTATTACAAACGTCAGGCTCATGAAAGGGATAGGCCATGGCTGTGATGAAGAAGCTCTGCGAGTGATCAGCTCCATGCCGCGCTGGACAGCCGGGCGCCAGAACGGTGTCGCGGTCAGGGTTCACCTGGTGGTTCCCCTCGTATTCACTCTTAACTAAAGTTTCACTAATTAAATTTGTTTCTTTTCAGGGGAATATCTTTACCTTTATCTTCCCATGCCCGTCACCGCAGTATTTTATATCGGCCGGGGCGTAAAAAGGCGCATGGGTGAAAGGTTTTTTGGACAGCATATTATTTTATCCCTGTGTTGGTATTGGTTTTTTTTTAACTTCGTAATAGCAAAGAAAAAAAAACAAAAACACTGATCAGCATTTTGTTCACCTATGGCAAAAGTTAAGGAAGACAAACAACTTCACAAGGTTCTGAAAGAGTTTTTTGGGTTTGATACCTTTAAGGGGAACCAGGAAGCCATCATCCGTAATCTGCTCAGCGGGAAGGACTCTTTTGTGATTATGCCCACGGGCGGCGGTAAATCATTGTGTTACCAGCTCCCGGCGCTCGTCAGCGAAGGGACAGCTATCGTGGTTTCTCCCCTGATCGCACTCATGAAAAACCAGGTTGATTCCATGCGCAGCTTTGGGATTGACAAGGGGATTGCACATTTCCTGAATTCTTCACTTTCGCGTCAGGAGATCGCGCAGGTCAAGACCGACCTTCTCGACGGTAAAGCCAAACTCCTTTACGTGGCCCCGGAATCTCTGACGAAGGAAGACAATATTGATTTCCTGAAGGAGATCAAGATATCATTTTACGCAATTGATGAGGCCCATTGTATCTCCGAGTGGGGCCATGATTTCAGACCGGAATACCGTCGTTTGAGGCCCATCATTGATGCCATCGGACAGAAAGTCCCTGTCATCGCATTAACCGCCACTGCTACACCCAAGGTTCAGCTCGATATTCAGAAGAACCTTCACATGATGAACGCGACCCTTTTCAAGTCGAGTTTCAACCGCCCCAACCTGTATTACGAGGTGCGACCGAAAACCAAAGATGTCGCAAAAGAAATCATTAAGTACATAAAAACACAAGCCGGAAAATCAGGGATCGTGTATTGTCTGAGCCGTAAGAAAGTGGAGGAACTGGCCGAGACCCTGCAGGTCAACGGCATCAAGGCAGTTCCCTATCATGCCGGTCTGGAAGCCCATGTGAGGGTAGATCATCAGGATCGTTTTCTGATGGAGGAAGTGGATGTGATTGTGGCAACGATAGCTTTTGGAATGGGTATCGACAAACCCGATATCCGCTTCGTGATCCATCATGATATCCCCAAAAGCCTGGAAGGTTATTACCAGGAAACCGGCCGTGCCGGAAGGGATGACGGGGAAGGCAACTGTATTACGTTCTATTCTTATGATGATATTCAGAAGCTGGAGAAATTCACCAAGAACAAGCATGTGGCCGAGCAGGAAATTGCCCGTCAGCTCCTTGTGGAGACCATTGCTTATGCTGAATCTTCGGTATGCAGGAGAACGCAGTTGCTGCATTATTTCGGGGAGATTTTCCACGAACAAAACTGTCAGAACTGCGATAACTGTCTGCATCCGAAAACCAAATTCGAAGGCAGCGAGTATGTTGAACTTGTGCTGGACACCATTGTAGCGGTGAAAGAACAGTTCAAGGCCGGCCACATCATCAACATCATCACCGGGAAAGTTTCCGCAAACATCAAGGAATTCAGGCATAATAAGCTGGAGGTCTTCGGCAAAGGGATGGAGAAGGACGAACGTTTCTGGAATGCCGTGATCCGTCAGTCACTGATCAACCGCCTGCTGGTTAAAGACATTGAAAATTACGGCATACTGAAGATGACCCCTGAAGGTCACCAGTTCCTGGAAGAGCCCTATTCTATCATGCTGATGCATGATCATGATTACAACAATCCTGACGACGAGGACTTTTACAGTGGTGCCGGCGCCAAAGTCAGCACGGCCGATAAAACGCTTTTCACCATGCTGAAAGACCTGCGCAAGCAGATGGCACGCAAGGAGAACCTGCCGCCATTCGTGATCTTTCAGGATCCTTCGCTGGAGGATATGTCCATACAGTACCC
This sequence comes from uncultured Bacteroidota bacterium, assembly GCA_937934705.1. GTDB lineage: Bacteria > Bacteroidota > Bacteroidia > Bacteroidales > CAIWKO01 > CALGYY01. Next base: position 9,520 of record CALGYY010000285.1, on the reverse strand, counting down.
CATCAAGATGGAGGAACTGATGCAGATCACCGGTGTGGGTGCGGGCAAAGCTCAGAAGTACGGAAAACCCTTCCTGGAACTCATCAATAAGTATGTAGAGGAGAACGAGATCATCCGTCCGATGGATATGCTGGTCAAATCGCCGGTTTCCAAAAGCGGTATTAAGGTCTTCCTCATCCAGGGGATCGACCGTAAAGTTCCCCTTGAGGACCTGGCCCTGGCTAAATCACTCACTATTGAAGAGCTGATGACAGAGCTCGAGAGCATCGTGGCCTCAGGGACCAAGCTTGATTTGTGTTACTACATAGATGAGTATATTGATCCATATCATCAGGAAGAGATCTTTGATTATTTCAGATCAGCGGAAACGGATTCCGTGGAAGTCGCCCTACAGGAACTGGGTGAGCAGGAATACACGGAAGAGGAAATCCGCCTGATGCGCCTAAAATTCATGTCGGAAATCGGCAACTAGGTCATGTGGTGCCAGGCGTCCTGTGCCTTACATTCCCCGGATTCGATTATCTTTGCACTTTAACCAGAAAAACACTGAAGCTTTATGAATGACCATCAGGAAAACAACCCTCTTCCGGTCCATGATTCGGAATCAAAGCCGGCACCGGCCCGCAAAAACCAGCTCTCGCTATCTGTCAGTATCCTGAGCCTTCTGATCGCACTGGCGGCTCTGGTGGTAGTCTTCACCACAGGAAAAACAGAGGGCAAGAGCGAGTCCGGGACCCCATCTGATGGGAATATTTCCGTTGCGTGGATCAATACAGACTCCGTGTGGGAGCAATATGATTTTGTCACGGATGTAAAGGCTGAACTGGCCGCTTATGAGCAGAACCTGATGAACCAGTACACCGCCAGTGTTAATGCTTTTCAGAACGAATACAACGAATACATTAAGAAAGCCTCAGCCTATCAGCTGACGCTTGACGAACAAAAGAAGACTGAAGAAAAGCTGGCCAAGAAGCAGCAGAGTCTTCAGGAACTGGATGCTCAATTGTCGCAAAAACTGATCGACGAGAAGACCACACGAAATATGGAAGTACACGACACCATTGTTAAGTTCGTGGCCCGTTACAACCAGAAGCACAATTATACCTACATCCTTGAGCGTTCCTATGGGGGCAGCATCCTTTGGGCAGATTCCGTATTTGAAATCACGGAACCTGTGATAAAAGGTTTGAATGAAGAGTACAAAAAATTCAAAAAAGCCACCCCTGAGGAGGAAGATTAACCGAAATTGATTTTTATGAAGAGTTCTGTTCTGTCATTATTGTTGCCTTTGCTCCTGCTCCTTGGTTGTAAGCCCGCATTGGTAGAGGAGATCACAGAAAGCTATCCTGACGGCAGTCCGAAGATTGTGCGGTATTATGAGGATCATGACGGGGTCCGTGACCTGGTCAAAGAAAAGGCATTTTATCCCGATCATAACCTGATGTATGAGGGTGAGTTCAGAGACAACCTCAAGCACGGTAAGTGGATCGTGTATTATAAGAACGGAAACCGTTGGAGCGTCGGCTACTTTAAGAAAGGCCTGGATGATGGAAAGCGCACCACGTACCACGAAAACGGGAAGAAGAATTTTGAAGGGAAATACAGCAATGGAGAAATGGTCGGCAAATGGCGTTTTTACGACGAGAACGGCAAGCTGATCAAGGAGATCGATTATACGAAGAAATGATCTAACCGGCTCCGGCCGGTTTTTTTATTCCAGGTGGATCAGCCGGCCCCTTTCTGTGGTCACCGATCCGATTTCAGGGGGGTTTCCGCGGTAATATACATTACCGATATAAGTGATCCGTGCAAAGAGCCAGGCGCTGGCATAAACTTCACTTTCGTTGGTGCACTTGGCGTCAATGTAAGTCCCGGCCGACAACAAACTTCCACAACGTATAGCGCCATTGCCACGGTTGTAATAGTAGGCATTTATTGTTTTCCCGCTGATCTCCGCATCTCCGCAGCCCGTATGCATACGGAGATGGGTTTCCCGGCAGTCTACGTCAAGGCTTAGGGTGCCCGAAGCATCCCAGAAATCGATAACAATGGTATCCCCTCTTAAAGTACCCGTTCCTGTAATGTTACCGGTGCCCCTGTACTCAAGTTTCCTCAGGTAAGGGAGCCTGAGGAATACATTGATCTCATTCTTAAAACTCCGCACCCAGTTGCAACGGTTTTCATCCCGGATAAACAGAGTATTACCGACCGACTCTGTGATTACGCCCGGAAGCAGTTTCTCTCCCCCTTCCACGCTCAGACTGAATATACTGTCGTACCCGATATAGAGATTGATCCCGTCCTGCAGGATGATATCGGCAATCTGTCCGCAAGGCCTTTGCTCAGTGATGATCTCACCCGTTGATTTGAAACAATCGGTACAGTGATCCTTGTCACAGCCCGGCAGCAGCAACGCGCCTGTCAGCAGGCTGAAGGCCATCCCTGCAGTGAGGACATGATGTTTAAAAACGGTAACCCACGCCATATTCAATCATATCAGCTTTAAACAGATGCGTTTTGAGTCCGAGGTGTATCATGTAATGCTTTCCGAAGCGGTATTGCAGGGCAAGTCTGTCATATATATAACCGTCATCTTTATATTTTGTATAAGTATAAAAACCCAGTTGCATCAGGATACTGAGCCTTGAAAAGTCCATGCGTTGTGTGAAGCTGAGTCCGGGCCGGATGGCTTCCGCGGGATGACTGAATTCCTGGGAAATCCTGAGCATGGATTCCACTACAGCCGCATCCCAGGAGATATCCAGCCCGATTCCGATCTTTCTCTTCCCTCTGTGCCCGATGGGTTTTAGTGCGCTTCCGGAAAGCATGAAAGCATAATATTTCGGACCATACGCAGCGTAGAGTTCGCTGAAACCAAAAACGGCAAAAGCGCTGAATTCCCATTTCCTGTCCAGAACCTCCGTGGTTTCACTGACCTTTCTCGGGAGCTCAGTCCGGTTCAGTTTATAGGCCAGCCCGCTGCTGAGGGTGAAAATGTTGATGCCGAGATTGGGGACTTTAATAGCGCCGTTTGAAAAGTGGGTAAGCCCCAGACCGGCACAGAAATCCAGGCGCGGGACGATCCGCCAGCGCAGTTCGTACATCATCTGAATGGCGGCATTGAAATGTGATCCGATGGCGATATTTTTATGATTTTCGGTTCGGTCGAACCTGCGGCTCAGGTAGCCTGCACCTACCCCGAAGCGGAACCACAGCCCGACTTTCTGACCTTTAGTGAGCTGGAAATTCAGATAAGGGATCACGGCGGCCGCTCTTCCCAGATAAGGATTTCCGCCCAGGTCGGTATATAAAAAGCTGATCCCCTTCAAAGGGTATTTGTGCTGCTGTTCCCAGAAGTTGTCGCCATTAGTGCGCATGAAGAGGTTGAGCTCCGTCATGCCAAAATGCTGCGAGGTCAGGTGCACGATATTGTCGTGATGCGGTGCCACGAATCCGTAATGACCCCGGGCTTCGATCCAGAGTTTCGATACAGCAGTCCCGTTCTGCCCCTGTGTTTTATGACAGATCAGCAACACGGCGGTGAAAGTAAGCATCAGATGAAGCGGGGATTTCATGCTGTTTTCGGTGTTGCTGCAAATTTATAAAAAAGCCTTAAATGTGTACTTTTGCAGAAATGCCTTTGCAATGAGAGCCGAACTGAAAGCTTTTGATCGCCTGCTGACCATCATGGATGAACTCAGGGCATCATGTCCCTGGGATCGCAAGCAAACCCTGGAGAGTTTGCGTTATCTCACCATTGAGGAGACCTATGAACTTTCGGATGCGATCCTTGACAAGGATATGGAAGCGGTTCGCGGTGAGCTGGGAGATCTTTTGCTTCATATCGTCTTCTATTCCAAGATCGGTTCTGAGAGCGGGGCATTTGATATCACGGATGTAATTGACCGGATCTGCGAAAAGCTGGTGAAGCGTCACCCCCATATTTACGGGGATGTTAAAGTGGAAAATGCGGATCAGGTGAAGAACAACTGGGAAAAGATCAAACTGAAGGGCGGCTCCCGCGGGGTATTGGCGGGGGTGCCGGTATCTCTTCCGGCTATGGTCAAGGCTTTCAGGATACAGGAGAAAGTCCGTGGTGTAGGATTCGACTGGGAGCGGACGGATCAGGTACGAGAGAAGGTGCTGGAAGAATGGCGGGAACTGGAGACGGAAGCCATGGAGGGCAAGACTGAGCGAATAGAATCAGTGTTCGGAGACCTTTTGTTTGCGTTGGTGAATTATGCCCGTTTTCTGGATATTAATCCGGAGGATGCACTTGAGCGGACCAACAAGAAATTCATCAGGCGTTTCAATTATATGGAGCAAAAAGCAGGTGAGAACGGCCGTCGTTTGCAGGACATGAGCCTTCAGGAGATGGATGTCCTTTGGAATGAGGCCAAGCTGAACGAATAAGGTTTTCAGTGTGCATGTGCGTGACCATGGCCGTAAACTGAAAACAGGAATGCCGCAGCGCATCCCAGCAGAATAATAATCAGTTTAAGCCAGTTGAAACGGTGATGTTCGTCCGCTTCAAACAAAATAGTGGTGGAGATATGCAGGAATATCCCAACCACCATCGCCATCAGTATACTAAAGTAGAATTCAGCATCCTCGGCGACGGTGATGCCGATCAGGTTGCTGCTGAGAACACCCAAAGGTCCTGCCAGCGCGAAGATCAGCAAAGAGAGCACGGGCAGCCAGTAATTTCTTTTCTGACGGTCGAGGGTCAGGCTGACCAGGATGATAGCAATAGGAATGTTATGGATGGCGATGCCCATCAGCAGTGTATTCCGAAGCTCAGGCATCTGAAAACTCTCGGCCAGCGGCATCCCTTCTATAAATGCGTGAATGAAAAGACCGATCAGCACGGGGATTACGGGGATGTGGGGCCGGGTATGCGGTGATGCCGGGTGGTGCTCGTTGCAGTCGTGGTGCTGGTGACCGTGTTCAACGCCTTTGGTAATATATTCCAGCAGGAGCTGAATGAAAAAGCCGACCAGTACAAAGATTCCGATCAGGAGACCGTTGTGACCGCCATAGATCTCGGGGATGACATTGAGGAAGCTGATGGCCAGCAGATATGCCCCGCTGAAGGCTGTGAGCAGTTTAAGTACTTTTTTGTTGGCTCTGAAGAGAAACACGCTGAGCCCGCTCAGGATGACCGGGAAAAAAAGGGCCGAAAAAACAAGTAAGTTCATAGGTCAGAAAAAAACAAATTTAGTTTTTTTCTGCATACCGGCAGATGTAAAAATGGGACCGGCAGGAATGTCTGCGTCCGCGGATCAGGACGCGCCTTCTTCGGGGATCTCCAGTTTGAAGCCGGTTCCGTGGATATTGGTGATGGCGATACTGGGGTCGTCTTTCAGGTATTTTCTCAGGCGGGTGATGAAAACGTCCATACTACGGCCGGTGAAATAATCGCTGCCTCCCCAGATGGATTTCAGGGCAATTTCGCGGTGCACCAGTTTGTTTTTGTTCAGACAGAGGAGCTTGAGCAGGTCGGCTTCCTTACGGGTGAGGTATTGTTCTCCGCCCGTGGATTTCAGGAGCATGTTGGAATAATCAAAAGTGAAGATTCCCAGTTTGAAGATCTCAGAATCTTCCACCAGCGGAAAGGATGTTTTCCTTTTGGTTCTGCGGAGAATGGCATCGATCCGGAGGCTGAGTTCTTCGGTGCTGAAGGGTTTGGTGATGTAATCATCGCAGCCGATCTGGAAGCCTTTGATCCGGTCTTCTTTCAGGACTTTGGCGGTGAGAAAAATAATGGGAACATCCTTATTGACCTTTCGGATCTCGCGTGCCAGGGTGAAGCCATCCTTTTTGGGCAGCATCACGTCCAGGATGCACAGGTCAAAAGAATTGTGCTTAAATGTTTCAATGGCCTCTTCGCCATCGTCGCAGAGAGTGGTTTCGTAGAAGAGGATCTCCAGATAGTCCTTGAGCACCATGCTCAGGTTCGGATCGTCCTCAACCAGCAGGATACGTGCTTTGGCGTTAATCATGGTCCGTCGAACTAGATTTATAGGGTAAATAAACCTCAAAGGTACTACCTTTTTTTAATTCGCTCTTAACTTTTATGTAACCTTTGTGCGCATCCACCACAGTTTTTACATAAAAAAGACCCAGACCAAAGCCTTTGACGTCGTGTACATCGCCGGTGTGGACGCGATAGAACTTCCTGAAAATGTGTTTGATATTCTCCGAACTGATGCCAATACCCTTATCCGAGATGATGATGACGATCCCCTTTTCCGCATCCCGGGTGGTAATACTTATTTCCGGTCTTCCTCCCGAATATTTCAGGGCATTATCCAAAAGGTTGGAAAACATGTTGATCACATGAACCTCATCCGCTTCTATTTCACTTCTGATGGCATACAGATCAGCATGAACCACCCCGCTGTGATCTTTGAGAATAACTTTGAAAATATCGATGGTGTTCTCAATAATGCGGTGAATATCAACAGGAGACACTTTGAGTTTGAATTCGCTCTTCTCCAGCATGGAGATATTGAGGACCTGTTCTACCTGGTTCCTCAGCCGCAGATTCTCATCAAATATCACATTGGCGTAACGACTGGTTTTCTCTGAGGAAGATTGTATCGCCGGTTTCATGAGCATTTCGCTGGCCACGGAAATGGTGGAGATCGGCGTTTTAAACTCATGGGTCATATTATTGATGAAGTCGTTTTTCATTTCTGAGAGCTTCTTCTGCTTCATAATGGTGAGGATGAAAACCAGGAAGCTGACGATGACCACCAGCAAAAATACACCCGAAAGGATAAGCACCCAGAGGAACATTTTGCGGACGATCAATTGGCGCTCTTCCGGAAAATAGACGCTCAGAATGAACTGTGGCTGGTCGCTGAACAGTGCGGCGGCAGAATAGGTATGCCCGGAGCCGAAGAGTTCCTGCCTGTACTTACTGTCGCCCCCGCTGAACACCAGGGTATCGTTCAGGGTATCCAGTATCGCCCATGCGTAATTCTCCTGTATTCTCAGGCAGCCGAATTCCTCTTCAAGCAATGAATCGAGCAGATAGGGATAATCGAGTCCGGCATCCGGAGGAAGGACACAACTGTCAGCCGTAGCCCTGTGCTTCCACGACAGAAGTGTATCTTTGCGGATGCCGTCAATTTTGTCGATCACGGCGACCTCACCATAATAGATCGCATTGTCGAATTGCTGGGTTCTGAGTTTAATGGCCCGTTCCACCCATACAAATTGCGTTACCGCAACCCCAAGGAGTGCAAATGTGGCAACGGCGGCGATGGCGGTAACAAAGCTCTTTCTCATACACAGGGGGGGGATTCCTGATCAAATATAACTCAGGTACAGGCTGAATCAAACAAGCAAAAATGCTTTAACACTTAATTAACTGCCGGAAATATGTCCGCAAAAACCGGCCTCCCGGGGTGACCCGGGGGAAGTATCATATTATCAGGCATTCTGCCGGATGTTCTGATCTAAACCGATTCAGCGACATGCCGAAGCTTGACAGCGTCTTCTTCAAACAATGTGTTAAATACAATAGTTTTTATATTGATTTTCAATATTTTAATAAGATTGACGTAAAGAAGTGCCGCCCGCTTTCGCAAGACATTCCGCCCCTTTGCATGCATCCGCCTTCCGCTGATGATTTCTTCCTGAACACTCCATTTGCTGCCTTGTAAAACGATTGATTTACAGTTGAATAGAAAATTTATTTGACAATATCTTCAATTTGGGTACCTTTGTTTTCACAATATCATTGACACCGGTATGGACATTCAACTGACCCCTGGAGCATCGCTGAGCCTTGAAAAATATGTAAGCCTGGATGATACCGCTGCCCGTTACGGGTCCGGACTGGTTGAGGTTTTCGCCACCCCTGCACTGGTGGCTTTTATGGAGAACACCGCCATGAATGTGGTGCTCCCCCATCTGCCGGAAGGATACAATACGGTGGGTACCGACATCTGCATCAAGCATCTCAAAGCGAGTCCCGTGGGCATGAAACTACGCTGCAAGGCCACCCTGGAACGCACCGAAGGCAGGAAGCTGTTCTTTTCAGTGACTGCATGGGATGAAGAAGGGAAGATCGGGGAAGGAACCCACACCCGCTTCATTATTGATACGGAAGAGTTCATGAAAAGCCTGAAAAAATAGGCTTCGCTTACATCCAGCGTTTTCTTCTGAAATAAAACAGGAAGACCACTGTCACCGCGATCATCACTCCGGTGACGATCCAGAACGCGGCACCATGCTCCTGGAAAGGCAGCCCCACGTTCATACCGTACAGGCTCGCAATAAAGGTCATAGGCAGCAGGATGGTGGATATGAGGGTAAGCACGCGGATGATCTCATTGATGCGGTTGGTCTGCAGTGAATCATAAGTTTTGCTCAATCCTTCGATCATCTCCTTATAGTCCTCGGTCATATCCCACATTTTCTGATAATAGTCGAGAATATTTCCCCAGTAATCTTCCATGTCCTCCGCATAACCTTTGATCTCGCCCGATTCAAACTTGTGAAACAGCCTGAGCTGGGGTTTGAACATGGTGTCGAGCAGGATGATATTCTTACGGGTGACCGAAATTTTTTCGATGATGGTTTCCGGTTTGCGGTTAAACAGATCCAGATTGATCTTTTCCACCTCATTGCCCACACTGTCGAGCAGCAGCAGGGTTTCCTTCATCAGTTTCTCCAGGATCTTGTAAAGCAGGGCATCACTGGCATCGGTACTGAGGTCTTCGCGGAAGGCGTCGAAGTTGGCCTTGATGCTCTCGAAGAACTTTTTGACGACCCAGTGGGAATTGCCGATGGTGATGATATAATCCTTCCCCCAGAAGATCTTGACTTCTTTGGTGGTGAGAAAACGGTTGAGATTGTCGTAGCTGGGGAAATGGAGGATCAGGAAGTAGTAATCGTCATAAATGTCGATCTTCGGTCGCTGGGCCTTGCTCCTGCAGTCTTCAATATCGAGGGGGTGAAAATCATAATTGTTGATCAGATACTCGAGGTTCTCATCCGTGGGGTTGACAATATGCCGCCAGACAAAATTGCCGAATTGCAGGTTTTCGATCATTGGCCCACCTCCCGGTTTTAAATCACGGGTATGTACCCCGGGGTAAGTCCCGGCACCTTATTCTCCCGACTGAGCCGGGACAAGCTGCCGCAGAGCAGCGGGGTATTATACCCTCCGCCTTTGGCGGGATTGTTCGACTAGTATTTTCAATTCGCCTACGGCTCTTGAAAACACAGTCTCACGAATAAGGTTTCTACATTCCGTGAAATTTTACGGGCAAAAATAAACAAATATGTTCAGGGAGCTATTTTTATCTGCAAAAAGCAGGATTAAAATGCCGGATGCATCACCGGTGAAGAAACAAGGTTCGGGAGTCCTCCGCTCCCGAACCTTCAGCTTTTGGTCAGATCAGTTACAGTGGTCTTGAGTTCACTCCGGAATAATCTGAAAGTTCAGTGTTTCATTGCCTTACTTTTGTCGCGCCAAAAGTAACAAAAGCGCTTTTTTCTCGCC
>CALGYY010000284.1 GCA_937934705.1 uncultured Bacteroidota bacterium | reverse complement strand
ATTGCATCAGGGCCATCTCTACTCCCGTGATCGAGGTTCATTTGAGTAACATATACGCTCGAGAGAATTTCCGCCGGAAGTCGCTGCTGGCACCTGCATGTCGGGGCGGAATTTACGGCTTCGGACTCAATGCTTACCGCCTGGCCATTGAAGGACTGCTTAAGGGATAGGCCAGAAGGTCTTCCTGATTTCAGCGGATTTTACTTTTGTTCAACTGGCTGAAGCTTCGTAAGCCTTTCAGGTAACGGTCGGCAACGAGATTGCCCCGGTAAATGCAATTCACATCCGCTTGCTTCAGGGCACGTCTTTTCTTTCTGTTGGCGGGCCACTGCCGGTAGAAGGCAAAGTGGGCGCGGGTAACCGCATACATATCCCTGAAACCGCCTGAGAATAAAAACTTGAGTCCGGCAACGCCATCAAGCATCAGGCGGACAAAAAATACAGGAAAGAGTTTGGATGAGGGAAGGTTCTTATACAGCAGTGTGAAGTTATTCCTGAAGTTCAGATAGGTTTTCCGTGCATTGCTTTTGGGAAGTGTTCCGCCGCCGATATGGAAAACCACTGAATCCGGGCAATACATGATCCTGTAACCTTCGGCTTTGAGTCTCCAGCAAAAATCAATTTCTTCCATATGCGCGAAGAAATCTGCATCAAGTCCGCCAAAGCGGTGATAAAGCTCTGCCCTCACGAACATGCATGCACCGCTTGCCCAGAAAACCTCGCAGGCGTCATCGTACTGACCCTGATCTTCTTCGAGATCGAAAAATATCCTGCCACGGCAAAAGGGATAGCCATAGGCGTCGATGAATCCACCCGCTGCACCTGCGTATTCAAACTTGCTGCGCTCATACCAGGAGCGAATTTTGGGCTGACACGCAGCGATGGCCGGATCGCTGTCCATCAGTTCAATCACCGGTTTGATCCAGTTTGGCGTAACTTCAATATCGGAGTTCAGCAGTACGTAATACTCAGCATCAAGCTGGCTGAGTGCGTCATTGTATCCTTTGGCGAAGCCGCCATTGTCCTGATTGAGGATGAGCCTCACTTCGGGGAAATGCTCCTTCAGAAAGTTTACAGAATCATCGGTGCTGGCATTGTCGGCCACGATCACTTCCGCGTCGCCCCTGCTGTGATGCAGTACCAGAGGGAGAAACTTCTCAAGAAAATCTCTTCCGTTCCAATTGAGGATGACGACTGCAACTTTCACTTTATTATGATCAGGCTATGTGGCAAAGATAAGTAAAAAGGAAGGTCAGGCTGATTTTACTTTCCCGCTTTACCTCGGGTTATCGAAGAAATCGTCCGAACGGTCTCCCCAATGAGGGGTCACGCCATGCGCATCAATATCATTGGTTGAAGTATTGCGCTGATAGATCCGCTGTTTCCACTTGTAATCGTAGATCTCGCCGTTGGCATCCGAGTGGATCAGTGCATAGTCGTTGGTCACCAGGTCCGGGTTACAGAAAACGAACTTTTTGTTTTTCTGGTTGCCAATATTGTAGTAGTGCCAGATTTCATAGGGATAGGCACTGGGCTCTCCAAGGCTCTGAACCATGGAATTCGGCGGGCCATATTGCAGGTAAACACGGCCACGGTCGGTTTCATATCCCCGCTTGATCTTGGTGCTGTATGCAGCATTCACTTTATCCACTTCCTGAGCGTAAAGCAGCCATGCCCCTTCCGGGTTGGTGCTTTTTCTCAGTGCCCAGAAATTATAGAAATACTGCTGCATACTCTGCAGATCCCGCCTTTTGAGCAGGGTTTTCACATATTGGCGCTCCGAAACGCTGGAAATCGGCCAAAGACTCTTGATATCATCTGCAAGGGTATCGATATTGTTCATGCGGCTGACAAAAGTGGTGCTGATATCGACATTTGACAAATCGGTAACCGGAACCTCGAGTCCGGGTTTGTCACGCTGAAAAAACACCTTGTTGTAAGCCACCACTTCATTGTTCTTGTTCCTGATCTCCACCACGATATTATAATTTCCAGTGGGCAGGTTGCTCAGGTCGAATTCCCCGAAGACCACATTAACCGGTTTAGCGCTTTCCTTACGGATCTTCATCATTTCGCCGTATAGCTGAGCAGTTTCATAAGTTTCAACGAAGGTGCTGATGAGGTATTTCTCCTCTGCACCCATGACCTTATCGGTATTATAGACCTCGGCGTAGAAGATCATCTTATCGATGCTCTCCGGGTAGTAATTGTAAATGAAAGGGATCAGGTCGTATCCGCTTTTGCTCAGCACCCCTGCCTGTTCGGTTTTGGTGTAGCTTTCGATCAGCTCAATGCCGCTCACACTGACCTTATCAGATGGGTAGTTGATCTCAATGGTCTCGGCGGCTTTAAAAGGGGCAGCATCATCGTTGAGATCCTTGATCTGAATATCTACAGTGTATTCCCCGTTGGGCAAAAGAAAACGCTGCTGATCGATGAAACTGAAATTGACTGCAGCGGTATCTTCCACTTCCGGGCTCAGTAAATTGATCTTTTTAAACTGGATCACCTTATCACTCTGACTGAAGATGAGTGTGACTTCAATGGTTCCCTGAAATTTACCATTCTGATTTTTTACAAATACCACGCTTTTACCGATCACGGAAAGGTATGTTTCGATATAAGGCCCGTCGGAAGGCGAGTTGAAGGTAGCATACGACATAAAGGCCTGCAGTTTCCTGGCTTGTGTCAGGGCCGGGAAAGCGATAAAGGCCAGCAGCAGAACAAGGACTATTTTTTTCATAATATCAGGTATTGGTTGGGATTCACTAACTACAAAGGTACGCAATATATTGAAAGGGCCGACGACGGGCCGGCTCTCCCCATTACCGGCTTTCCGGGTTCAGTTAACGGCCATTACCGGTCAGTTTACGGTAAAAGGAAGCGGCGGAGTAACCAGCTCCGCCGCGAAGGAGGGAATGTCGAATATGGGTTCCCCCCGGCCGGGATACCACACCAATGGAAAACCAAACCATCCCGGAGTATTTTTAAAAACAGGCCTTATCAAATCAATATCTTCTTCATTTTATAATGTTTCGGATCTCCGGCCTCATCCCATGCCGGGACACAGGCCGTTGATGACAATATACGATTCCAGTATTCAAGGTTAGCGGCGCCGTCAATTTTAACGCCGGGTTTATTATCATAGAGAAGGTAATCTTCACGGTATTTCAGGGGGGTGATATTCGGCATGACCACATTGGCACCGCAGCGGATCGCCCGAAGCCGGGCGTCCGCATCAATCGCCTGAAGGGCTGTAGAAGCGGCGATATTGATATCGGGCATCAGCAACCTCAGCAGTGCGATCATGCGCAGACTGAGTTCCAGTCGCTGATGAAGGCTGAGGTTAATCTCCGGATCCGGAGGCAGCTTGGCATCCTGATGTTCGATATAGGGCCCCATACCAACCATATCCACGTTGAAATTACGCAGGAAGGCGAGATCCATGGCCAGCATCTCCATGGTTTGCCCCGGGACACCGATCATAACACCGCTGCCGGTCTGGTAATCCAGTTTCTTCAAGGTTTCCAGGGCTTTCAAACGGTTGCGGAAAGAATGTTTCCCGTCGGCCGGATGAAGCCGCTCATAAAGCCCGGTATTGCTGGTTTCTATTCTGAGCAGATAGCGTGAGGCACCACATTCACGCCAGTATTTGAAGGTTTCTTCGCTTTGTTCCCCGCAACTCAGGGTAACCACCATATCCCCGGCATATTGCTTTTTGATATCATTCAGTATCTGACCGATTTTGCGGATAAACTCTCTGTCGCTTCTTTCGCCTGACTGGATCACAACACTACGGAGACGATTATCCCATGCAAAGCTCACACAATCCATCACCTCCTGATGGTCCATCTCATAGCGCCGCGTTTTATGATTGCCTGCTCTTATTCCGCAATAATGGCAATCGCGCGAGCATTGGTTCG
>CALGYY010000283.1 GCA_937934705.1 uncultured Bacteroidota bacterium | reverse complement strand
CAAAAATAGCAAACCCGGTTTTCCCGGGAAAGATGCAGTTCCCCGAACGCTTACGCGCGGCTTCAGATCAGTCAGCAGAGGGAAAGCTCCCCCCTTTGCTGACTATTTCTTATTCTGCGGCAGTTTTTCTTCCGGATCCGCCTGAAATCTGAAACCCAGACGTTTTCCTGTACGCAGGTTCATGTTCTGCATATACTCCATCATTTCGGCCACCGTAACCTCTTTGATATCATCGTAGGGCGTGAGCAAAAGGTCAAAATCGAGACTGTAGGTCACCGCCGTTTCAAGGATCTTTTTCAGGGCTGCATCATCCAGCTTTTTCCCGTTAAAGGTATTATTCAGAAACTCCATCTGGCGCTTTCCCTCAACAATAAAATGAAACTCCTTGTTGATGAAAATCCTCGCCACCAGGTAGCCGATGTCGTTATAACGGTTATACCGGAATGAGTCGTAGAGAAAATTGTAAATATAAATCACACCGCAGTATGAGCGCATGGGGTCGAGCTTTACGTAGGAACTTCGCATGATCACATGGTCCTTCGGAAATTCGAACACATTGCTGTGCATGGTGAAAAGCAGCATGTCTCCGGCCACCTTCAGCTGGGCCTCGTATTCCCCCTTATCACTGTATTCAACGGTGATATCCTTGTTGATCGCACGCGCAAGCGGGTCGTTCACTTCAGCATATTCATGAAGAATCTCTTTCAGTCTGCTGAAAACGTTGAAAGTATTGTCAAAAACGATGCGCTTGGTGGCCGCCTTGGTCTTAAGCCGGTCCAGTAACGGATTCTCTTCTTTCTTCACTCTTGCCATGTCTTTCCTTTCTGCAAGCTTAATATTTGTCCTTTAGGGAATGAATTTTCTACTTCGATTTATCCGGATACCTGGGAACTGCAGGCAGGTCATCCGGCCACTTTTTCAGTTCTTCAAGAATGATCTCAATGGCCTTATTCAGTTGCTGATCCTCACCGGCATATTCCTTAGCGGGATCATTGTCAACGACAATATCCGGATCCACACCATAACCTTCAATGATCCACTGCTTGCCCTGTGCATCGTAATGAGAGAATTCCGGCTTGTTCAAAAATCCTCCGTCGATAAAGGGAAGCGAACCCCGTATGCCAACCACGCCTCCCCATGAGCGGACCCCGATCACCTTGCCCATTTTCAGTGTTTTAAACTGATAGGGGAACAGATCGCCGTCGGAGGCGCTGTAGTTGTCGATCAGGCAAACTTTGGGACCCACCAGCATGCCGTCGGGAGAAGGGGTCTGCGAAGCATTTCGGGACACTTTCATGAGCACCAGTTCACGGTTTAAACGCTCAATGATCATGGGCGAAACATTCCCTCCGCCATTGCCCCTGTCGTCGATGATCAGCGCCTTTTTTCCCAGCTGTGGATAATAATACTTCACGAATTCATTCAGACCACCCACACCCATATCCGGAATATGGATATAGCCCACCTTGCCGTCGGTGGCTTCGCTGACCTTGCGGATGTTTTCCTGCACCCAGTTGAAGTAATAAAGTCCGGACTCATCTTCAACCGGCACCACGATGGTTTTCCAGCTGCCTTCCGCAGTTGGGCTTTTCGACAGGGTCAGCTCAACCTGCCTGCCCGCCGTACCTGCCAGCAGTACGCCCATATCAGCTGCTGTGGCAGCGCTGACGCCGTTCACAGCAAGAATATAATCTCCTGCAGCAGCTGTTACACCGACTTCCGTCAGGGGTGAACGCGTGGAGGATGTCCAGTTCTCCCCTTTCAGTATGCGCTCTATGCGGTAATATCCGGAGCGGTCGCGGCTGTAAGTGGCGCCCAGTAATCCCATTTTGATCCTTGTGGGAGACGGCTTATCCCCTCCCCCGACATAGGCGTGCCCCACGTTGAGTTCACCGATCATCTCCCCGATTACATAGGTCAGGTCAGCGCGGTGGTTTGCGGCCAGCGCCAGGGGTTCATATTTCTTCTTCATCGCGGCCCAGTTGACGCCGTGCATATCCGGATCATAGAAAAAGTCGCGCATCTGGCGCCACGACTCATCAAAGATCTGCTTCCACTCAGCCTTAAGATCCACCAGAACCGACATATCAGAAAGATCAGCATATTCCTTCAGCTCAATCTTGCTCTTCGGCAGATCAATCACCGCATAGCGCTCGTTGTCCATCACCAGCATCTTTTTCCCGTCGGCCGTGATCCGGAAGGAACGGAAATTCCCCAGAACAGTTTCTTTCTTATCTTTTAAGTCAAAATAAACCATAGCTGCTTTGGGTTCTTCCGGGGTTCTCCTGGTATAATACAAACCGCCCTTGGCGGCCTGCAGGTTCCAGTATGAGCCGGCTTTGACATTCAGATCGATTATGCGTG
Organism: uncultured Bacteroidota bacterium; assembly: GCA_937934705.1. Classification (GTDB taxonomy): domain Bacteria; phylum Bacteroidota; class Bacteroidia; order Bacteroidales; family CAIWKO01; genus CALGYY01. The sequence continues at coordinate 8,773 of CALGYY010000283.1, read as the reverse complement.
AACTGAGCCCATCAGCATCCACCACCACATCCGTCTTCTTATCATCCGTCTGTGAGGCATTATCCGATCCGCCTGCTGTGGTACTCACCTCATCATTCACAGGTGCCAGAGGGTTGGGCGTAGCTTTGGCCAGGGTGATCATGTACAGTGATGTCATATCCGTATATACATGATTCCACTCCGTCCAGGAATACGTCGGGTTGAAATCGCGCTGTGAGGTGAAATAAAGATATTTTCCGTCGGGACTGAATACGGGAGATCCGCTGCCGTACCAGTTCTCTGTTGCAGCGAGCTTCGTCTTTGTTTCAAGATTGTACAGCATGATCACATTCTCCGTCATACGGGCAGGCTCGGTATACGCGATCCATTTGCTGTCGGGCGACCAGTTGAAATCGCCATACTCCCAGTCTTTCGACTGGGCCACAATCGTCACGGCTTTGCTGTCGATATCCACATACTGCAGCCGGAGTTTCTTATCTGCCCAAAGTAGTTTTTTACTGTCGGGCGACCACATGGGAGCGTACTTGTAAGTGTCACTCTTTTTGGTGAGCTGGACTGCAGCGGAGGACCCGTCCTGTGCCTGGATACATATCTCATCTTCGCCGCTGGCATCGGATATATAAGCAATATATTTCCCATCCGGTGACCAGGTGACATTACGTTCATGTACACCGGAAGTGCGGGTGAGGTTTCTCGTGAATCCCGTTTTTGCAGGCACAGTAAAGACATCACCCCGTGCACCCAGCGCGATGCGCTTACCGTCAGGTGCTACTGAAGAGCTGGCAATGAACTTCGATGCATCCTTTACTTCTTTACGAACCACGCTTTCATCATCAGCAATAAAAACGGTCAGCTTGCTCAGCTCCCCGCTGAAAGTACCGTAAGTATAGAGGTAACCACCGTTCTCGAAGATGATGGCACTGTCGCCCAAAGAGGGGAACTTGATATCATACTCCGTGAAATCCGTCAGTTTGCGTATCTCCTTGTTCACTGTGTTGTATGAGAAGAGGTTCATGATCCTGTCGCGGTCTGACAGGAAATAAACCGTCTGCCCGCTCCACATCGGGAAAATGTCCTGTGCAGGATGATTGGTCACATTGATGGTTTGTTTACCGGCAAAATCATAGATCCAGATGTCGTCGGCCATCCCTCCCCTGTAATACTTCCATGTTCTGAATTCGCGAAATACGCGGTTGAACGCAAGCTGACCCTTATCGGGCGAATAGCTGCAGAATCCCCCGCATGGCAGCGGTAATTCCTCGACCGGTCCACCGGCAGTCTTCACAGCAAACAACTGTCCCTTGAAATCGTTGAAGGATTTCATCCTTGATCTGAAAACGATGGTTTCAGCATCCTTCCAGGTCATCACGATATTGTTGGGTCCCATGCGGTCGCTCAGGTCGTCGCGACCCAGGGTGGCCGTCCAGGTCAGTCTTTCCGGACTTCCGCCCTGAGCGGGTATCACGTAAACCTCGGTGTTGCCATCATACTGCGCGGTAAAAGCCAGTTTCTTCCCGTCGGGTGAAAAGCGGGCAAACATTTCATAGCCCGGATCTGAGGTCAGCTTCCTGGCTGTACCGCCCGATTTACTGACAGTGTAAAGGTCGCCGGCATAGGAAAACACCACCTGCTGACCGTGAATAGCGGGAAAACGCAGAAGGCGGGCTTCATTCTGGGCCTGTACGGTAAAACCGATGCTGCAGAGCATCAAAAAACTGATTAATAAGCACTTATTTTTCATTTGTTCAGATATTGTCTCCAACAAATATAGTCTTTTCTCCCAAGCACTTGTATGGCATCCGAAAAATCCGTATATTTGAAGGGAAATCAGGATGAGTCCGGGATGAAAGTTCTCCTGCTGCAATTGCTGCTGTGCTTCTTGATCCTGCCCTTTGCGGTCGCGCAGGACAGTATCCCCATGGTCAGGTATGATAAAAACTACAGGTTCAGGGACGGGGTTTACCTCACTTTCGAAGAATGGAAGAGCGGCCATCCCCGCATCACGGTATTTCAAGCGGTGCGCACCAATGCCATGGGCGCACAGTCCAATATTGACCTGCGGTACAACTGCACCAATGATGAGGGACAGGTGAGTGTTTGTACCGTGAATAAATGCTTTGCCTATGTGATGAACGGCGCATTGTACATCGCCCAGGGTTATTACGGCTATTATTACAGGGCTTTCCTGATCGGCAGCCTGACCCATTTCATCGCGTTTTCAGGCTATGATCACCGCGACAGGATGTATTACATTGACCCCAACAGCCTGTTGGGAAGTGAGAATGACCTCAGTGAATACCTGCTGGATTTTGAAAGCGGAACCATATTCCCTTTTAATTTCAGAAGCTTCTCGGAGTTCCTGAAAGAGAAGGATACAGATCTATATAATGAGTTGATGCAATCCAAACAGAAACGCAGGATGATCCACCATTTCCTGCTCAGGTATAATGAGAAGCATCCGGTCTATTTTCCGGACACCCGCGATTAGAGCTTTCTTCCTGGATACACTTTGAGGGCTTCCTCAAGGCATTTCATGGCATGTTTCAGGTCATCAACATTGAGCACATAGCTGATCCTGACCTCATTCATGCCCTTTCCGCAGGTGCTGTAAAAACCCGTGGCGGGTGCCAGCATAACTGTTTCGTTCTGGTATTCGAAGCTCTCGAGCAGCCATTGACAGAACTTATCAGCATCATCAATCGGCAGGCGTGCGACAGCATAGAATGCCCCTTTAGGTTTGGGACAGAAGCAGTCGGGCATAGCATTGATGGCATTCACCACGATATCTCTCCGCGCCAGATACTCGGTCATCACTTTGTCAAAATATTCTTTGGGGGTATCGATCGCTGCTTCTGACAACACCTGACCAAAAGTGGGCGGGCTGAGGCGGGCCTGAGCAAACTTCATGACTGTTGACAACAGTTCCTTATTATGTGTAATAAAGGTCCCGATTCTTGCTCCGCAGGCGCTGTAGCGCTTGGAAACGGAATCGAGGAGGATGACTTTATCTTCTACACCTTTCAGATACATGGCCGAATAATGCTTTACCCCATCATAGCAGAATTCCCGGTAAACTTCATCCGCCATGAGATACAGGTCATGCTTCAGGATGAGTTCGCGCAGGGCCAGGTGTTCTTCTTCAGAATAAAGGTATCCGGTGGGATTGCTGGGATTGCAGATCAAAATCGCTTTGGTCTTCGGTGTGATGATCTTCTCGAATTCAGCGATGGGAGGCAGGGCAAAGCCATTCTCAATGAATGAAGCAATGGGTTTGATTACCACTCCGGCGGTAGTTGCAAAACCGTTGTAATTTGCATAAAATGGTTCCGGAACAATCACCTCATCTCCGGGATCGAGGCAGGCCATAAAGGCAAAGAGTATGGCTTCTGAACCGCCGGAGCAGACAATGATCTCATTCTCATCCACGGTAATGTCGAATCGCTTGTAGTATTCTACCAGTTTTTTTCTGTAGGATAAAATCCCTGCCGAATGACTGTATTCCACCACCCTGATATCGGTGTTTTTCAGAACATTCATCGCATTTTCAGGCGTTTCAATGTCCGGTTGTCCGATATTCAGGTGATACACTTTTCTTCCTTTGCGCTTGGCTTCGTCGGCATAGGGCACCAGTTTCCTGATGGGTGAGGCGGGCATTTGCCGGCCTTTTATTGAAATCTTAGGCATAATACATTTGTTTTATGAGGTTTGATAAAAAAAGTCCCGGTGGTTTTCACCGGGACAAATTTTACTTTTTTTTTTCAAATGCCGATCAAAAGCGGACAATTTATTTTGCCACCACGTTACCTTTTATGGTGAGGGTGACCGTCGAAGAAACGGCATTGGAGATCACCGTGATCGTTTTACTGAATTGACCGACCGAATTGGTGTTATAGCCGACTTTGATCGTTCCGCTCTGACCCGGAAGGATGGGTTCCTTACTCCATGTAGGGGTTGTGCAACCGCAGGATTTGCGGACATCGGAAATGATCAGAACTTCGTTGCCGATGTTCTTGAATTTGAATACACATCCGCCGTCGGAACCCTGGGTGATAGTGCCATAGTCATGCTCCAGTTTATCGAACTTGATCTCAGGACCTTCGTCCTTTACCGAATTCTGAGCCTGTAGTGCAAGTCCTGTCATCAGGAGCAGCGTGAAGATGAACAAAAACTTTTTCATTTTATGTGAATTATTAAATGGAACGATGGGTTAGTTATTATTGGGAGATAAATCCTGATTTACGGTTTTAAAGGGCATGACCTCACTGGGTTTCTGAACGACATTGCCTTTAATACTGAGTGTGACAGCGCCTTCCCCTGCATTCGAAAGAACGGTGATTTGCTTGCTGATGGTCCCGATCCTTTTGGTGTCGTATGTTACGAAAATACTGGCTGATTGTCCAGGAAGCACCGGTTCCTTGGGCCATTTGGGGATGGTACATCCGCACGAACTTCTTACACTTGAAAGGATCAGCGGCTCATCACCGGTATTGGAAAACCTGAATTCGCAATTACCATCACCATTCTGTTGAATGGTTCCGTAATCATGTTCCGTTTTCTCAAATCTGATCACTGCGCCTTTGCTCTGGGCGAATGTCAATGAACTCACTGCCAGCTGAACAAGAAGAACAAGAACAATCCGTTTCATAAGTTTGATATTATTACACTACAAAGTTACCAAAAAAAAGGGAAACGTTCTGAAAAAACCGGCGGCGTTTAGCAAATCATATACCAAAACCGCTTATAGTCGGCTTCTGATGTTAATTGGTTGCCTGATGAGTCTACGCTGTTTATAAATTGACGAAGGGCGTATAAACGGGCATCCGGAAAATCACTATTTTTAACCCCGCTGACGAGACATAATTATTTAAAACTGATTGATATGAGAAAAAAGCTGGTGGCCGGCAACTGGAAAATGAACAAAAACCATCCGGAAGGCATTTCCCTGGTCAAAGAGATCATGGCCGGATCAGAATCTCTTCAAAAGGAGAATGCATGCTGGGAAGCCGTTTTCTGCCCGCCCTATTTCCTTGTCCAGGCATGTGCGGATCTCGTTAAAGACTCTGCCCATTTTTCAGCAGGGGCACAAAACTGTCATCCGGCAGACCAGGGGGCTTTTACAGGAGAGATTTCTGCCCGCATGATTGCTGACATGGGTGCCTCAAACGTTATTATCGGCCATTCAGAAAGGCGGCAGTATTTTCATGAGGATGATGTTTTTCTGCTTGAAAAGCTGAATGCGGCACTCCGATGCGGGCTGAAACCCATATACTGCTGCGGGGAAACGCTTATGGAAAGGGAGGCCGGAACCCAGCTCTCGGTAGTTGAGCAACAGCTGGCAGCAACCGTCTTCCGCCTCGATCCGGCCGCTTTCCAAAGCTGCGTCATTGCATATGAACCTGTATGGGCCATTGGAACCGGACTAACGGCCAGTACAGAGCAGGCGCAGGAGATGCACGCTTACATCAGAAAACTGATTGAAGGACGTTTCGGGTCTGAGGTAGCCGGACAGAGTCTGATTCTCTATGGAGGAAGTTGCAATGCTTCCAATGCCGCATCACTGTTTTCCTGTCCCGATGTCGACGGGGGGCTGATCGGCGGCGCATCGCTGAAAGCTGCTGATTTCATCAGTATTATCGCCGCTGCAGCGGCTCATCCAGGAGGATGCCAATGAATTATTACGAGGTGATAATCTGTGGAATTGATCCTGTCAGCAGGGATCTGCTGATGGCCGATCTGGCGGACCAGGGATTCGAGAGCTTTGTTGAAACTGATGAAGGTTTTAAGGCCTATATCAGGGAAGCAGATTATCGTGAGGAAGTGTTGTCGCTGATGAGAGATCTTAATGGCCGGCCATTGGAAACCGCCATCAGGATGATTCCGGAGGAAAACTGGAATGCCTTGTGGGAAAAACAGTTTGAGGCTGTTGTCATCGAAGATTTCTGCTGCATCCGCGCTCCGTTTCATCCGAAACCCGGCGATGTAAAGTTCGATCTGATGATTGAACCCAAAATGTCCTTCGGAACGGGCCACCACGAGACCACCTCCATGATGGTGAGTCTGATGAAGGACATGGACTTCATCAATAAAAGCGTGCTGGACATGGGTTGCGGAACAGGGATCCTGGCCATACTGGCGGTAAAAATGGGAGCCGGAGCCGTAAGTGCGGTAGACATCGACGAATGGGCATACCAGAATACGCTTGAAAACTGCGAACGTAACAAAACCGGAAGCGTCCGCGTCATACAGGGGGGCGCAGAAGTTTTGGGTAAAGAACTCAAGCTTCCCTTCGACATCATCCTCGCCAATATTAACCGCAACATCCTTCTTGCCGATATGGCCGCCTACGCGGGTGTATTGAAAAAGGGGGGCAGCCTTGTTCTCAGCGGCTTTTACACCGCAGATATGAGCATGATTCTTGAAAGCGCCGGGCAATTTTCACTGTACCCCCTGCGTTCAATGGAGCTGAACGACTGGACAGCACAGGTATTGATTAAGAAATGACGAATTAAAAGTCCTGCTATGAAAACATTATTACGTTCGCTGACCTTATTATTACTGTTATCATCGGGAATACAGGAACTCAGTGCCCAGCCTCTCAAGACATTTGCGAAGGACCCGACAGCTTTTCTGGGGGAACTCCGCACCATGTTCGAGGCTTCGCAGGACAAGGATCAGAAAGCTGCCGGAAAGCTTCTGATGGATAATTTCACGACCATGTGGAACGGGGGGCAGATCAGCAAGCCCTATCAGGATTCGATTTACTCGATGTGCAATCTGATGCTGAAGCGCAAGATGAAAACTTACCCCAATTATGAGACTTATCTGAATGCTGTGGTACTTTTCGTGAAATCGGACCAGAGTGAAGATAGCTGGATTGCGTGGTGCAAGGGTTTGCGTAAGCTTGCAGTAATGAGCAACACCATCCGCTTCATGGCGTTGCTGGATGCCACCAATGATCTGCTGGGAAAAAGCATGCTGGTACAGACCCAGATTATGTATTGGCGGACGAGCTCCGAGGACTACACCTTCGGTTTTGACTCTCTTCCCTATATTGACTTTGAAACGGGCGACCTGACCTGCATGAAGAAAAATGACAGTACGCGTATTTACAATACTAAAGGAAGGTATTATCCTACAACCAAGGACTGGTTTGGGCAGGGCGGAAAAATACTGTGGCTCAGGGCCGGCTTCCCCGAAAATGAGGTCTTTGCTGAGTTGTTCAACTACAAGCTTTCAATCCAGAAAACTGAGTTTGTGATTGACACTGTTCGCTTTTACAACACCAACTTTTTCGACCGTCCCCTGATGGGGTCCCTTGAAGAAAAAGTACTCGTTGATGTAGGCGATGAGCGCATATCTTACCCGCGATTCAGTTCATTCGACAAACGACTACAAATCAAAGAAATATTTAAAAATGTGGATTACGACGGAGGTTTCTCCATGTTCGGGGCCAAGCTGATGGGTACAGGTGATAAGGAGACTGACGCTTATCTTTTCTTCAAGCGAAACAACCAGGTATTTGTCAAACTGTCAGCCAGGACATTCATCATCCGCAAGAATGACATTGCCTCTGACAGAAGTGCAGCCTCCATTTACTGGGAACGCGACAGCATTCATCACCCCGGCCTTCAGGTCCGCTATAATAATGAATCTGCGACATTAAGTCTGATGCGCGACAAGAGCGGGATTGGCGAAACACCCTTCTTCGATAGCTATCACAGGGTTGATATCCTCGTGGAAGCCATGTACTGGAAAATGGATGAACCCAAGATTGACTTTTCGATGATGAAGGGCACCGGGAGTGAAAGCTCGGCCATTTTTGAATCCGATAATTATTTCTCCGAGTTCCGATACGAAAAACTGAAAGGCATTGAGGATGTACACCCCCTCTATCTGCTGAGAGACATTGCAGTTGCCAAAGGCAGCAAGACCTTTACAGTGGAAGATGTGCAGAGGAAAATGAAAGTTGGCAAAGACCAGGTGGTGGCTTTTCTCATTACTTATGCGACCAAAGGTTTTCTTATTCTTGACCTGGATGACGAGATGGTTACGATCACAGACCGTGTTTACCATTATCTGAATTCGAAAAATCATAAAACCGATTATGATGTAATATATTTTAAATCTGTCATCACCGCCCAACCCAACGGGACCCTGAACCTTCTGAATTTCGACCTGAAATTACGCGGCGTTCCTATTGTATACCTGAGCGATTCCCAAATGGTATATGTGATCCCTCATGAGCAGGAACTGACCTTGAAAAAGAACAGGGACTTTACATTTGACGGGCAGATCCATGCGGGTTTATTTGATTATTACGGAAAGAATTTCAATTTTCATTATGACATGTTCAAGTTCGACATGGCGACCATCGACTCGATGAGCTTCAAGGTCCAGGATCACACGCAACCTCCGGACGCCTATGGAATCCGGCCTTTCAGAAAAGTCAGGACCGTCATCGAAGATCTGGTCGGGGAAATTCTGATCGACCAGCCCGGAAACAAATCCGGACAGATCAGTTACCCTCAGTTCCCCATCTTCCACAGCAAGAAAGAGTCATATGTCTATTACGACAAGCAGTTCATTTTTAATGGTGTTTATTCCAGGGATAAGTTCTACTACCGACTGCAACCATTTACCATTGATACGCTCGACAGTTATTACAGCGAAAGAAAAGAGTTCAAGGGCTATCTGGTTTCTGCCGGGATCTTCCCTGATATTACCCATCCTCTCACGGTTCAGCCCGATTTCTCACTCGGCTTCGTGATCAAAA
>CALGYY010000282.1 GCA_937934705.1 uncultured Bacteroidota bacterium | reverse complement strand
GTCCCTGAGTTTCATCCCCGGGTTAGCTTTCAGCCCATATGAGGGGCAGATTTCAATTACTTCCGCGAAGCGAAATCCGTCGCCCGACAAGCATTCGCGGAGAAAACCGGAGAAATCTCCTATACCGGCAATCCGCCTCACCCAGGATGCGCCTGCTGTCGCCATCAGTTCGCAGATATCCAGACCCGGATCCAGGCACCCGCCGGGTTGCGTGGGCGTTTTAAAACCCAGGGGCGTCAGATCGCTGGGCTGGCCACCGGTCATTCCGTACAGCATGTTGTTGTGCAGAATGACAGTGAGGTTAATATTCTTGTGTGCACTGTCGAGCAGGTGCTGCAAACCTATGGTAGATCCGCCATCGCCGATAAATACGATCACCTTTTTCGTGGGATCATCCATACAGATGGATATTCCCGTAGCCAGTGCCACTGATCTTCCATGCAGACCGTGAACGGTATGGGTTTTAAAAGACTGGTCAATGATTCCATGGCAACCGATATCGGTGACCATCACCACATCCAGCGGGTGAACCGACAGTTCCTGCAGGGCCTTGTCGAGATTTTCCGCAATCAGTTTATGTCCGCAACCAGGGCAGAAAGGCAGGTCGCCTTCACTAAGATAGACTCTGTTCATAATCCGCAACACTTTTTTTAATCATTGATGGACTGATCATCCGGCCGAAAGCATTCACCCCCCGGATATGGTCAGGGGGAAGAGAACCGAATAGCAATTGCCTGTATTGCCCGCTCAGGTTCTCTTCAGCGATCAGGATATGCTTGTATTTCTTACAAATTTCATAATACACTTTTGGAACCGGTAAAAGGGTCTGCACGATCAGCAGGGATATCCGCTGATCCGCTGCACGCATTTCCTGAACCGCTTCACGAGCTGCCTGTGAAGTAATTCCGAATGACATCACGAGGGTATCTGAACCCTCCTGTTCATCAAGCTCATAATAGGTGAAATCATCCAGGTTTTGCGTAATTTTATAATGCAGACGGGTTGAGTTGCTCAGGGCTTCCGGTGTGGCGTTCGCTATGATGCCGCGGCGGTCGTGGGTAGAAGCCGTAAAGCGGACCTGATGTTTCCGGCTGCTGACCGGCAGGAATTCAGGAACCAGGTTATCGCCGGGCAGATAGGGAACAAAGGTTTCTTCTCCTTCGTATTCCTTGCGGCTCACAGGTTTGACAGGCAGTAGTTCATTGCGGTCAACACTGTGCATGGTCATGACCTCTTCTTTCGAAGTGAAGATCACGACCGGGGTCCGGTATTTCACCGCCACCTCCACGGCTTTAGCAGAGAGGTTCCAGCAATCGGTGGTATTGCTGATACTGAAAGCAGGAATCGCCAGACCACCGGAGATGGTTCCCTGCAAAAGCGCGATATCACCCTGGGAACCCCGGGTAGCACTCCCCGTGGCCGGGCCCAGCCTCTGTACGAGAATAATCACCATCGGCAATTCCATCATATAGGCCATATTAATGCTCTCCAGCATCAGCGCATAGCCCGGAAACGACGTGGCGGTGACCGGAATGCGTCCGGCAACGGCAAAACCACTCATCCATTGCATGGTACTGATTTCATCGGGTGCAGCCATAAAAACAGGGAAACGCCGTGAGGCATAGGAATAGATCAGGTTGGCCGGGGTGATCGGATAGCCGATAAAAACATCCGCTCCCGCCGCGGCCAGGGCATCAGTGATCAGACGGGAACTGTCAGTAAAAATAACGGATCTTTCCGTGTTCATCTGTATTCAGTTTTCGGTTAAGAAAAATGCAAAGATAGTATTATAATTATAAATGATAGTATTGCTATTATGGAAAATATTTTTACTTTTGCAGCCAATCAGCTATCGTCCATCATGGAAGTATACATTCAACTGCCGGTGAACCGCAAACTTTTTATCCGTGATCCTGAATCAACGGATCTTGGGCGCCGTATGCTGGCAGAAAGTATCCGCTTTATCCATCAGTATGGTTTCGAGGAATTCACTTTTAAAAAACTGGCTTACTCCATTGGCACGACAGAAGCCACGATATACCGGTACTTTGAGAACAAACACCGCCTGCTGATTTACATTGTTGACTGGTACTGGAGCTGGCTGCATTACCTCTGCATTGAAAAAACCCGCAAGACAAGTGACCCTGCTCAGCGGATCAGGAAGATCATCCGCATCCTGACCAATGGAGAAGCAGAAGGGGTAAGTTTCCGGCATATTGATAAAAACCTGCTGAAGGGCATTGTGATCTCGGAGGGCTCCAAAGCCTGGCTGACCCGTCACGTTGTACAGGATAACCGCGACAAGCTCTTTAAACCCTACAAAGACCTCTGCGGGTTTGTGGCAGGAATTTTTCTCGAGTATCGCCCGCGCTACCGCTACAGCCGTTCACTGGCCACTACCGTTGTGAAAATGTCGCATACACTGAACTTTTACACCATGAACCTCCCTTCTCTTACCGATTACGGGACAAGCAAAGACACCAGGAGGATCCGGCCCTTCCTTGAAGACCTTGTATTATCCACATTAAAGAACCACTGATAACAATAATTTATGTCGAACGTACAGAAATTCACCGCCCCCGACCATTACCTGGTTGATGACCTGCTGACCGAAGAACACAAACTGATCCGCCAGTCGATCCGCGACTGGGTCAGCCGGGCTGTAAAACCCGTGATTGAAGATGCCTTTGAAAAATGCGTATTCCCGCCTGAACTGATCCCGGAAATGGGTGAACTGGGCGTTTTCGGGCCTTTCATACCGACCGAATACGGCGGAGCAGGTCTGGATTATATTTCTTACGGACTGATCATGCAGGAACTTGAACGGGGCGACTCCGGCGTTCGTTCTATGGCCTCCGTGCAGACTTCACTGGTGATGTACCCCATTTACGCTTACGGCAGTGAAGAACAGAAGAAGAAATACCTGCCCCTGCTGGCCAGTGGCGAATGGATCGGTTGTTTCGGACTGACCGAACCCAACCATGGCTCTGATCCGGGCAGCATGCTGACCCGTTTGACCCCGCATGGTGAGGGCTATCTGCTGAACGGGGCCAAGATGTGGATCACAAACTCCACTATTGCGGATATTGCAGTAGTGTGGGCACGTGATGAACAGGGGATCGTTAGAGGAGTCCTGGTCCGCAAAGGTGCCAAGGGTTTCACTGCTCCTGAAACACACGGAAAATTATCCCTCCGCGCCTCCGTGACCGGTGAACTCGTATTCGACAATGTTGAAGTTTCCAAAGACGACATTCTTCCCGGGGTTCAGGGACTTAAAGGACCTCTCAGCTGTCTGAACTCTGCCCGCTACGGAATCGCCTGGGGAGCCATTGGTGCAGCCATCGACTGCTTCGATTCGGCCGTGCGCTATGCACAGGAGCGAATCCAGTTCGGCAAACCCATAGCAGCCTTCCAGTTACAGCAGAAAAAACTGGCAGAAGCCCTCACCGAAATCACCAAAGCCCAATTGCTCGTCTGGCGCCTGGGAACCCTGAGGAACGAAGGGCGTTCAACGGCAGCACAGATCTCTATGGCCAAACGCAACAATGTGGAAATGGCACTGAACATCGCACGTGAAATGCGCCAGGTGCTCGGTGCCATGGGCATCACCAATGATTTTCCGATGATGCGGCATATGATGAACCTGGAATCGGTGATCACCTACGAGGGAACCCACGATATCCACCTGCTGATCACAGGTCAGGAAATCACCGGAATCCCCGCTTTCAAATAAACAACAGCAGATCCCTGAAAAGGATCCTGCGGGTTAAATGACGACCAGTCCGCTTAAGCTGAGCGGAAGCTGACCATCCAGTTGATCCCGTAAGGATCGGCGCACATGCCGAAATACTCGCCCCAGAAGGCCTCGGCCATGGGCATGGTCACCTTACCGCCTGCAGACAAGCTGCCAAAAATTCGGTCAGCGTCTTCACGGGTATCCGCATTGTAAGAAAGAGAAAAGTTATTTCCTTCAATCAGCGTCGGAGCCCACTCACCTCCTGTATCGGAGCCCATCAACACCGTATGGTCTCCCACCGGCAATGATACATGCATGATGTGTTCTCCCATTTCAACCGGTACGGGAGGCAGTCCCTCCTGCCGTGGCATATCTTTGAATTTGCTCATGTATGAGAATTCTCCACCGAAAATACGCCTGTAGAATTCAAAGGCAGCCTCGCAGTTGCCGTTGAATGTAAGATAAATGCTGATTCCGGACATGGTGTCAGTTTTATATTAAGTGATTATGCAATTTGAATGATCGCTTTTGTACAAGCTGAGGTTCGGGAGCGTCGGACTCCCGAACATATTAGTGATATTAGTGCGATCCATCAATATGTTAAGTGCCATTTGGCCAAAAAAGAAACAAGGCAGGCGAATGCTTGCCTATGGTAAAGCAAGCATTCAAGGGTATGCTTTATTCATCAGTTAAAGTTAACACATGCCTTCCGGCTACTATCCGGCGCAGTTCATTTCAAGAAATCAACTACCTTTGCTGATCATGAAGACTTTTACCAAAGTCCTGAATTCATTTGTTATAACCGGAAGCCTGCTGGCCTTGCTTGCTGTATGCACTAATAACAGCGACATTGTCAGTACTTTCATGCATCAGCCCCCGCCTTCTGAAATGCCCGCAAAGACCTTCATTTCAGATACAGAAACTCAGGAAGCAGATGTTTTCTGCTATCCTGAACAAGCCTTTCCTGTATGTATCCGTGTCGCGATAAAAGGACATTCCCTGCGGTACCTTCCGGACGCAGTGACTCTCCCGGGCGATTGGCCACCCCCAGAATGCTGACGCGACTTTGTTTCATGCCCTGCTGATTTTACCAGACAGTCCGGTCCTGAAGATCATCCATCTGCTTTTTCAAGCCAGGTATAATCTGGCAGGCATGGTACGCTGGAACACGCTGTGATCCACACCTGCAGATATATCACTTGACGCATAATGTAAGAATCATCAATAAATATGAGAATTTTCAGAAGAATGTATAATTGGGTGCTGGGCTGGTCAGAATCCCCCTATGGTGCGACGGCCCTGTTCTTCATCGCTTTTGCGGAATCGGTCTTTTTTCCCATCCCGCCTGACGTATTGCTGATTGCGCTGGCGTTGGGCAAGCCTAAAAGCTCTTTCCGTTTCGCCCTGATCTGCACACTGGGTTCAGTTAGCGGAGCTGTTGCCGGTTACTCGATCGGCTATTATGCCTGGCTCACGCCTGAGGGCGAATTCACCGGATTCGCAATGTTCTTCTTCAACAACATCCCCGGTTTCACCGTCGAAATGTTCGACAGGATACGCGAGATGTTCATTGAATGGGACTTCTGGGTCATCTTCACTGCAGGATTCACGCCTATTCCCTATAAGGTCTTCACGATCTCCTCAGGAGTCTTCGACATCAATGTCATCTTGTTTCTCCTGGCCTCTCTTGTCAGCAGGGGCGCAAGGTTCTTTCTCGTGGCAACACTGATATGGAAGTTCGGTCCCGGAATCAAAAAATTCATCGATAAGTACTTCAACCTCCTGGCCATTGCGTTCACCGTGCTGCTGATCGGCAGTTTTGTCCTGATCAAATACCTGTTGTGAGCATCCGGGACAAAAAGGTCAGCAAATTCACTCTAAGACTGAGCAAAAGGAAATCAACAGAAACTCCCGTAGGAGAGATGGCTTGAGATTATTTCGAAAGTAAGAAGATCCTCTGTTACAGAATACAGGACATAATCTATAGCTGCAAAAAAATAAACCCCTTGAAAAACAAGGGGTTTATTGCTTAAATGGTGCCCGGAACAGGACTCGAAATTGCCCCCCAATTTTATGTTGCGATGTTAGATAATCAATTTTTATACACTCTGAATCAAAACTATAAAAACATCGGAAAACACCGAAAAACGAAAAAACTCTGACACTCTGTCTGCACTGGTTGTGGTTTGGTCATATTCGCCGGGATCGTTCTTTTGGCCTATTTTACACCGAGGATCAGGATGAAAAGAACAGGAGAGGTGTTTAGTGCCCCGACTTGTGCATTTATCACGAGGAAGGATTGCCTCTATTGGAGAGCGTGGCTTATTTTCCCACGGGAAAAAACTCAATTCCCCAATATGATAGATAATCCGCTAAAGGTTCTAATCCCATTTCCTCTCTCCATTGATCAACTTTATTTTCATCAAGGAGAGGAAATAATTCGTAGGCATTTTTCTCTTCATTGAACCGAACCTGGGTCCCGTACTTCTGTGGTTTATTACTATCTGTTTGTATTCTGTCATACATCAGGGCATAACTTTGCCAGCTTGCTTCATTCTCTTTACACAGGTTTTCAATGACTGGTAAATACTTTTGCCGCTTATCAGGGTCTGAATGCTGAATGACCAGAAACGCCGCATCGGCTGCAGATTCTCCCACATCAGATATTTTCGGCCACCCCTTTGACTCTATTAACTTCTCTAGGTCTTGTTGATTTTTCTTATTTAGTAAGTCCTTCAGTTTCCATAATGCCCGAACAACAGGGGAATCTTGTCCCGTCTCCCGTTCTGCCAGATCAATACAATCAAAGTATGCCTGGTCTGTAGCCTCCATATACCAGAGTTGTTTAGCATACTCAATATCAATAATAGGGTTGCCGCTTTTCTTTTGAATCAGCGCAATCCATTTCGATTCAAAATCTGCCCACCTCTTGTCATCACGCAAATTCAGAAAGTCAGGATCAGTGAAGACATGCGCAAAAGTATCCTGCTCCATTGCAATCTCTAAATATTTAAATGCAGAGTCAAGCTGAGAATCAACAGATAGAGCACATGCGTAATAATAAATATCAAAAAAATCTGCCTCGCCTCTCTCAAACATTTCTTTATAACACTCAATTGCGCCTTTCAGATCACCGATATCTCTCAAACTATCAGCAGGCGAGCGATCAGAATAAGTAACCACAGTCATATTCCCGATAACAGTGGTATCATTTGTTTGCGCATATGAAATAACAACAATAAAGAAAGAGAATGCGAATAGAAATGCTTGTTTCATAATGATTCATATTTAAGCAAAAGACCTTTTTTTACCATCCATCCCAATACTCCTTAAATTCAATAGCATAAATCAAATGCTTCTTAACCTGTCTTTCGTTTTTTTCTTCCATTCCATATTCTCCGAAAAAATCAATGGTCGTTTTATTGTCACAAGTGAGGACAGTATCCTGGGTAGATTTTTCTTTCATCATTAAGGTGCTACTCAAATAATCGTAAGATGAATTGTGGTAAAAGGAGTAACTGTTGCCGTTTAATGGAATAGAAGGGGACTTGAAAAAATAATATCTGTACTGACGGTAAGAAGGATAATTAATTACGATGGTATCGTTTTCATAAACAATACCAAAATCAGTAGTGTCCGGTTAACTTTTTTGTAATCCTTGTAATATGCAGTAAAACAA
>CALGYY010000281.1 GCA_937934705.1 uncultured Bacteroidota bacterium | reverse complement strand
AATATACGGGACATATCTTCATATTTCAGGTTATCGTAATAGCGCATGGTAAAAATAATCCTTTGCTGCGGGGGCAGGCTCTGAATGGCCGTTTGCAGCCTCCTCTGTATCTCATCGCCCCTGAAATAGGGATCTTCTTCAAGCTCATTGGCCAGCTTGTACGCCACATCGTCAAACGGAACTTTGGCCTGCTTCTTTTTCTTTTCAAGAAAGGCCAGGCATTCATGCCAGGCGATCCTGTAAATCCAGGTGAAGAGTTTGGATTCACCCCTGAAGCGGTCAAGATTCAGCCAAACGCTGACGAAGGTATCCTGCGTCAGATCATTGGCATCATCGTGGTTCAGCACCATTCGCCTGATCATCCAGTAAACTGGCTGCTGGAATTCCTTCACGATCAGGGAGAAACCGTACTCCCGGGTGAGCGGGTTCCTGAACAATTCCAATAATCGCTGATCGTTTTCTGTGAGTGGCATTTCCTTGTATTATAATCCGCGCATCCATTCAGGCCTGAGTTGCCCGGGATGATCCAAGGCAAATTGAATCTCCTCCAGCATGCGTTCCCTGTCCCTCGCCAAAATCCCTTTCAGGCTAAGATAGTTGGATGCGTGGTCACTGCGAAAGATCGTCTCCTTAAGTCTTGTATGGTCAATGAAAGTAGCCAGCTCCTTCAAAAGGCCTTGTTTATCAGGCAATTCAAAAGGATACTGCAATCTCTTCAGAAAGTGTTTCCTGCCAAAGGGCAGACTCAGCACCAGTGTGGAGGCGTAATGGGGCTGGGTTTCATTCAGCAGCTCAGCTGAACGCACCGCATGGGAATGACTCATTTGTTTGCCTCCCAAACCGGTGAGTATCATCACCGATGATTGTATCCCCGCCTCATGTGCCATCAGCAGTCCCTGGACTGAACTGGCAAATGTTTCCCCTTTGCTGATCAACTGAAGTAAATCATCATCACCACTTTCCAGTCCCACGTAGATCAATCTGAGTCCGGCATCTCTGAGCTCTGCCAGCTCGCTTGCTGATTTAGAGGTCAGGTTCCTGGGCATGGCATAAGCGCTGACCCGCATCAATTTCGGAAAGGAGGTTTTTAACTGATGAAGAATAGACAGCAGCCGTCGCGTTGAGAGAACCATGGCATCTCCGTCGGCCAGAAAAACCTTACGGGTTTGCGGATACATCCGGCCGCAGGCTTCGATCTCAGCGCTGACCTCTCCCTCACTGCGAACCCTGAAGTCCTTGGTGGTATACATTTCACAGAAAGCGCAGCGGTTCCACGAGCAGCCGAGGGTCACCTGGAGAATCAGTGAATTGGCTTCGCTGGGCGGCCGGAACAGGGGTTCGTCGTATGAAGGCAGCATATCTAAGGTTTCGGATACAATGATAATAAAAATGACGATGCCAAGCTGAACTGCGCATCTTACCTCAGCCGCAGAATTGCTATCTTTGCCCGAAAATTCAGAACCAATGGCATTGAAATGCGGCATAGTCGGACTGTCGATGACGGGGAAGACCACACTCTTTAATTGTATTTCGAACACACGGGCGCAGGTTTCTGCAGCAGCCTTCTCGGCTTCAAAATCCAACCTGGGACTGGTGAATGTGCCCGACAGCCGCTTAAAAGAACTGGAGCGCTTTCAGAAAACAGAAAAGCTGGTTCCTGCCAGTGTTGAGATTGTTGACATCCCCGGTTTGGCAAAAAGCAGCGGAAGCGGTGAACAAACGGCCAACCGCTTTCTGGCCGATATCCGGCAAACCGATGCCATCATCCATGTGCTGCGCTGCTTCGACAATCCGCTCGTTCCGCATATCGAAGGGAATGTGGATCCTTTGCGTGACAAGGAGATTGTTGATTTCGAACTTCAGTTGAAAGACCTCGAATCAATAGAAAAGAAGCTGGTTAAAGTTGAGCGTGCCGCAAAATCGGGCGACAAGGAAGCCAAAGCTGCGGCCGAGGTACTACAGAAATGCAAGGAACACCTTGAGGCTTTCAAACCCATCCGCCAGCTCGAACTCAGCCGTGAAGAGCACAAAGCTGTGGAAGACCTTTTTCTGCTGACTGAAAAGCCGGTGATGTACGTCTGCAATGTGGATGAAAAAAGCGCGCTGAACGGAAACGAATGGGTTGAAAAGGTCAGGCCTGCGATCGTGGCAGAAGGCGCAGAATTGCTGATCATCGCTGCCGCGCTGGAATCAGAAATCGCGGAACTTGAGGATGAGGATGACCGCACAGCTTTTCTGGCGGACACCGGGCTGACCGAGCCAGGCGTCCATGTGCTGGTGAGAGCGGCATACCGTTTCCTGAAGCTGCGGACTTTTTTCACAGTAGGACCCAAAGAGATCCGTGCCTGGACCATCCATGAAGGCATGTCGGCACCCCAGGCGGCCGGGGTCATCCACAGCGACCTGGAACGCGGGTTTATCCGTGCGGAGGTGATGAAATATGAAGACTTCACCAGACTGGGATCTGAAGCCCGGTGTAAAGAGGCCGGCAAATTCTTCGTGGAAGGAAAGAATTACATTGTGCAGGACGGTGATATCCTGCATATCCGTTTCAACGTCTGATATCTACTCCAGGCAGTTCATCAGGCGGGAGCTCATATTCTCCTTGCCCAGCTCTTTGGCCTTCCGCCAATCGCTGCAGGCGGCATCCCTGTCCCCTTTTTCAAACAGAATTGAACCCCTGTTGGCATAGGCTTCAGCAAATGAAGGGTTGATCATGATACAGGTATCATAGTCAGCTTTTGCGGCATCCACATCCCGGAGGTTATAGTATGCATTTCCCCGGTAGTACCAGGCCTGATCAAGTTCACGATTATACTGAATGGCCTGGCTCAGATCCTCAATGGCACCGGTCAGGTCATGACTGTATATTTTTTGTCTGCCCGTTTTAAAAAACTGATCAGCCTTTTCCTTGTCCGAAGTGCATGCTCCCAAAAACAGCAAGGCCAGAAAACAAACTGCTAAACCTCTCATCCCGTCAGAAGATTTATTTGTGCAAAGTTAGTAAAATCACACTTTCTACCAGCCACCGCCGCCGCCGCCGCCACCGCCGCCGCCCGAAAATCCGCCGCCACCCGAACCTGAGGAAGAGGGCGCAACAGAACTTGAAGAAACGGCAGACGAAAATGAGGAACCCAGTCCGCCGGCAAATGAGGCTGCAGAAAAGGTTCCGACATAGGCACCGGTATACCATCCCGGGCTGTAGCTGTTATCCTGAATGGCCTGTTTAAGAATCGCATCGAAGCGGCTTCCCCAGTGGCTCTCAACATTCAGTGCGATGGCATATGGAAGATAGCGTTCAAAAAGTTCAGGTGTCTTCTCCGGGGGATTCCGGAGGTTCATCTCATCTTTTTCGGCGGTATTCAGGAATTCCCTGAAGCCCTCGATCTGGTCCATCAGCTTACGACCTTTAATGGTCGGAGCTTTGAGCAGGTGATGAAACACCACCACCATCACCACAAATAGTATGATGGTCAGCAGGGGAAGAAAGGCAATATCGGCGAAGAAAAGGGCCCCGACAATAATGAAGCCCAGGAAAAACGGTGCGGAGAAAATGCTGAAAATGATCGCCGGCGGCAATGCTTTCCTGTCTGACGATGCTTTACGCCAGGTAGTGATCAGCGCGTAGCCCATCAGTATGGTTCCGCCTCCGAAGACCATGACCCAGATGGTGGGGCCAAACACAGAGGCATCCTGAAAGAGCGTAACAAACATGGTGATGACAGCCATCGCACAACTCAGGATACCTGGCCAGAAATAACGGGTATTGGGAAAGAAGTTCTCTTTCTGGTAGAGCTCGCGAAGTCGCCGCGAGTATTTTGAAATGGCCTCCCCTATCGTACGGTGATTGGAGTTTTTCAGCAATACCGTATCATTTCCTCCGAAGAGATGAGTGGCGATCAGTTTCTCTTCATCATTGAGGATATCGGTGAGGGCACCGGTCTTCTTCAGGGTGTATTCTCCGGAATTGTTATGAATCACCAGGTATTTTTTCACGGCCATTTGCACAATGGCTGCAGTGAAAGCTTTCTTATCGAACCCCATCTTCAGAATGTATCGCATAGCACCGGGACTCAACTCCTGCGGAGGGAAATAGAGTACCGGAATGGCCCCTTTTTTCGGATCTCGGCCCACACGCATCCAGACCAGCACATAATAAACAAAGGTGAGCAGCAACAGTATCACCGCAACCACGGTCCCGATGTTGTCGAGCAAGAAATCTCCGAAACGCTCCGATCCCGTAGGCTCAGCAATGATTCCCTTGGGAAAGGAAAACGCAATGGTGATTCCCTCGTATGGCATCAGCGGCCGGCTGGCGGCGAAATACAGTTCTCCATTTCCCTTGTTCTCAAAAACATAATCACTCCCGCTTTCCCCGAAAGAACCCGTATAGGCGGCTTCACTCAGGATGTTGACCTCATAGGGCATTTTAATGCTCACCTCAGACCTTTCTATCCTGAATCCCCAGGCATTACCGGTGACATTCCAGTAGAGTTCGTCATAATCCTCAAAAAAGCGAACCTGGCGGGGCGAACGATACGAAATAGTATAAGTGTACTCTCCCGGATCCAGGTAAACATCCTCATCACCAATATAAACGATCTTAAAGTCCCCATCGGATTCAACATGATACGGCTCGCTCACACCATTTTTCTGCACATCCAGTATCTCGTACCGGGCACGGTAGCGGTTGCCGTACTGGTCACGGTAGCTGACCGGAAGTGAGCGGTATATTCCGCGCTGAATCTCGTTTCCCGAAGCATACACGGTGATTTCTTCACTTACGGTGACAGAAGCGTCGGTATGCACCCTGATCATCGAAGAAAAGCTGATGATCCTTTCCTCCTGTGAATGCACGACAATTGGCATAAGCAGCAGGATCACAATGAATAATACTGTTGATCGTATGTTCATAAGCGATGTGATGAGAAGGTAAAAGTAATGAAAATTTGAATTATTTTCGTCCCATCCTAATTCCAAAAACAGAATCATGAGCGTACTTGTCAATAAGGATTCCCGCGTTATCGTGCAGGGTTTCACAGGCAGTGAGGGCACCTTTCACGCTTCCCAGATGATTGAATACGGAACCAATGTGGTCGGAGGCATCACTCCGGGTAAAGGGGGCCAGCAACACCTCGGACTCCCGGTTTTCAACACAGTGGCCGAAGCGGTCAGGGCAGAGCAGGCCAACGTTTCCATCATTTTCGTACCACCTGCTTTTGCCGCCGATGCCATCATGGAATCGGCAGATGCCGGAATTGCAGTCATTGTTTGCATTACCGAGGGTATTCCGGTGAACGACATGGTCAATGTGAAGGAATTCCTGCAATGTAAATCAAGTCGCCTGATCGGGCCCAATTGTCCGGGCATCATCACACCCGGAGAGGCCAAGGTGGGCATTATGCCGGGATTCATTCACAAACCCGGAAGTATAGGAATTGTCAGCCGTTCCGGAACCCTCACCTATGAAGCGGTGGATCAGCTGACCAAGTCCGGACTCGGACAAAGCACGGCCATCGGCATCGGGGGCGACCCGATTATCGGTACCACGACGCGGGATGCGGTGGAACTCTTCATGAAAGATCCGGGAACAGAAGGCATTGTGATGATCGGTGAGATCGGAGGCGGAATGGAGGCTGAAGCCGGGGAATGGATCCGCACTTTCGGGAACAAGCCTGTGGTCAGCTTCATCGCCGGAGCCACTGCACCGAAAGGCCGTACCATGGGGCATGCAGGAGCCATTATTGGCGGAACTGCTGATACCGCGGAAGCCAAGAAAGCCATACTGCGCGACTGCGGCGTTATCGTTGTGGACAGCCCGGCAGAAATCGGCGCCAGCATGCTGAAAGAACTAAAAAAATAATAAACCTCAGAATTTCCTTATCATGAAGGATGAAAATGAATTACTGAAGATCGCCACCCAGCTCAGAAGGGATGCATTGCGAATGATACACGCAGTGAACAGCGGCCACCCCGGAGGATCTCTGGGCTGTGCTGATCTTTTTGCCTGCCTGTATTTCAGGATCATGAAGCACCAACCGAAAGCTTTTTCCATGGAAGGTCACGGTGAGGATCTTTTTTTCCTTTCCAACGGCCACATCGCTCCGGTCTGGTATGCAGCTCTGGCCCGAAGCGGATATTTCCCGGTTTCCGAACTGGCCACCCTGCGAAAGCTTGATTCGAGGCTACAGGGACATCCCACCACGGCCGAGGGCCTTCCCGGGATCAGGATTGCCTCAGGGTCGCTGGGGCAGGGATTGTCAGTGGCCATTGGAGCTGCATTATCCAAAAAACTCAACGGGGATTCCAGCCTGGTATTCAGCCTGCATGGTGATGGCGAACTCCAGGAAGGACAAATCTGGGAAGCCGCGATGTACGCTGCGGCGAAGAAAGTCGACCGCCTGATTTCGGTGATTGACTACAACGGAAAGCAGATCGACGGCCCCGTTGATGCTGTACTCAGCCTTGGAAACCTCAGGGCCAAGTGGGAAGCCTTCGGTTGGCGCTGCCTTGAGTGTGACGGCAACAATATCAAAAACCTGCTCGAAACCATCGAAAATGCTATACAGCATACGGGAAAAGCTCAGCCCGTCGTTATCATCATGAAGACTGAAATGGGGTATCCGGTGGATTTCATGATGGGAACGCACAAATGGCACGGCGTGGCTCCTGACGATCAGCAACTGGCTGATGCTCTCTCTCAGCTTCCCGAAACCCTTGGTGATTACTAATTCCATTCCGTTGAAAAAATTCAAATGCATACTGACTGCTTTCCTTCTGCTGATACCCATTTTGCTTTCAGCACAGATCAAGGAGAAAGAGAAACCCAAGCCCGTCACCCGCATCCTTTTTGTATTCGACGCATCGCAGAGTATGCTGGGCAGATGGCAGAGCGACCGCAAAATTTCTATCGCCAATAAACTGATCTGCGAATTGCTCGACAGCCTGCGCTACGTTCCGGATCTCCAGCTGGGATTAAGAATATATGGGCACCAGAAGAACTATCCTCCCCAGGATTGCGACGATACCAACCTGGAGATTCCCATTGCTTATGGCAACATCGACAACATCAAAAACAGGCTGAAAGGTGTCAACCCTAAGGGGACCACACCTATCGCGATGTCGCTTGAAGCCGCTGGCGGTGATTTTCCACCATGCGACAACTGCAGGAATATTGTGATCCTGATCACCGACGGACTGGAAGAATGTGGCGGAGACCCGTGCGCCGTATCGCAGGCATTACAGAAAAAGGGTGTCATCCTCAAACCATTTATCATCGGAATCGGAAAAAGCTTTGCTGAGAAATTTGATTGCGTTGGCACCTATTTCGATGCCACCACAGAAAAGGATTTCAGCACCGCACTCAAAGTGGTGATCTCCCAGGCCCTCAATTCCACCACCTGCCAGGTGAACCTGCTTGACATGTACGGAAAGCCCACTGAGACCAATGTCAACATGACCTTCTGCGACAATTTCTCCGGCGCCATCAAGTACAACTTCATCCACACCCTCGATAACAAAGGCTTTCCGGATACCCTGGTGATTGATCCGCTGCTGAAATATGATATCGTAGTGCATACCATTCCGCCAGTCGGCATCGATTCGGTCATCCTGACACCGGGAAAGCACACTGTAATCCCCATCGATGCCCCCCAGGGTGACCTCGAGCTGAAAGTCGGCGGATCAACTCCAACGATCAAGAACCTGAGTGCTGTTGTTAAATCTGCCGGAAAATGCGAAATCCTGAACATCCAGGAATTCAACCAGAAGTGCAGATACATTGTGGGAAAATACGACCTTGAAATTCTGTGCCTGCCCAGAATGAGCATCCCCGGTGTGGAGATTTCGCAAAGCAAAACTACGACCGTGGAGATTCCGATGCCGGGTATCGCCATCATACAGATCATGAACCGGGGTTACGGGAGTATTTATCTGGAAGAGAATAATAAACTAAGATGGATCTACAACCTGAACGAGAACGGCAACCAGGAGACCTTATACCTCCTGCCGGGTAAGTATCGCGTGGTTTTCCGGTCAAAATTTGTCACCAAATCAATTTTTACCATCGAAAAGAGTTTCAAGATTGAATCCGGTATCACCACAAGGGTCAACCTTTACCAGTGACCGGAATAAAACATTATTTAATTTAAAACATCTATTAATGAAAGATTTTTCCATACTCAACGAAAAAGATACCCGCTCAGGTTTCGGAGAAGGCCTGATGGAACTCGGACGCACAAATACCGATGTGGTGGCACTCTGTGCTGACCTGACGGGCTCGCTGAAGATGGATGCTTTTGCCAAAGAATTTCCCGAACGCTTTTTTCAGACCGGCATTGCCGAGGCCAATATGATCGGCATGGCAGCAGGGCTGGCCACCGGAGGTAAAATACCTTTTACGGGAACTTTCGCCAATTTTTCAACGGGCAGGGTTTATGACCAGATCCGTCAATCCGTGGCTTATTCACAAAAGAATGTAAAAATCTGCGCTTCCCACGCGGGGATCACATTGGGGGAAGACGGAGCTACACACCAGATCATGGAGGATATCGGATTAATGAAAATGCTCCCCGGCATGGTGGTGATCAATCCCTGCGATTTCAACCAGACCCGTGCTGCAACAATTGCCATTGCCGCCCACGAGGGTCCTGTGTACCTGCGCTTCGGACGCCCGAAAGTTCCGAATTTCACCGCAGCGGATCAGGTTTTTGAGATCGGCAGGGCCTGGCTGATGAATCCCGGCAGCGATGTCAGCATTTTCGCCACGGGGCATCTGGTCTGGAAGGCCGTTCAGGCCTGCAGGATACTGGAGGAGAAAGGCATCTCTGCCGAATTGATCAATATTCACACGATCAAGCCGCTTGATGTGGATGCTGTTCTTACGTCTGTGCGGAAAACAGGATGCGCGGTCAGCGCAGAGGAACACCTCCGTAATGGCGGACTGGGCGACAGCATCGCACAGGTTCTGAGCCTTCATGCACCCTCACCGCTGGAGATGGTGGCCGTGGATGACCGCTTCGGTGAAAGCGGAACCCCGGATGAATTAATGTTGAAATACGGACTTGATACACCCGATATTGTAAATGCTGCCCTGAAGGCGGTGAACAGAAAAAAATAATTCTTCTGACATGAAAAAAACTTCAGTGACCGCCCTTTTCTGCCTCATGATGTGTTCAATCACGCTGAGCACTATGGCACAGGGCCAATCAGGAACGGAGACTGGTCCCCGCCCTGAGAATGAAATGTACGTCGTGCTTCAGGATGCCGGCTTTATCAAAACCCTGAATCAGAAAGCCCGGACATTCAAACCTAAGGAAGCAGAGATTCAACTGGCCCTGAAAGTTTTCAAAGAAGCTGTTGTCAACCACAACAACCGGGAAATGGTGAAAGCCGTGGCTGCTGAAATGCTGAATATCATACAGCAGGAGAGCTTTTACAAACAACTGATCCCCTATCGTATCGGCAAAGAAAAGTTCATTTATTTCAATTGTCTCTGCAGTCCGCACGGTGAAGAGTGGAAAAACAAGGTGATTGAGGTTGACGGCGGGTACCGCTGTTATTTCCAGGTGATCGTTAACCTGAGCAAAAAGACTTCTGATGGAATATTCTTCAATGGAATACTATAAATTAATATATTATGAATAAATTTTACCTGATCATGACCTTACTGCTTCTGACGCTGATAACACCGCTTTGGGGACAAAGTGATGTCCCGGCGAAGATCACCCTTCCTGAACCCCGCACCAGCGGAGGAATGCCATTGATGGATGCGCTGAATGCACGTCATACGGCGCGTGACTTCAGTAATCGCGCTCTTGATCAGCAAATGCTGTCTGATCTGCTTTGGGCTGCCTTTGGTGTCAACCGCAAGGAAAGCGGAAAACGCACGGCCCCCTCAGCCATGAACCGGCAGGAGATCACCCTTTATGTATCACTGAAGGAAGGTGTTTTCACTTATAATGCGGAGGAGAATGCGCTGGATCTCGTGATGAGCGGTGATTTCCGGTCGCAAATGGGAAAACAGGCTTTCGTTGGGGAAGCCCCGGTGGTCCTGACCTATGTGGCAGACCTTTCGAAATTCACGAATCTCAGTAAAGAAGACAAAGATATGTACAGCGGCAGCGACGCGGCTTTCATCAGTCAGAATGTCTATCTTTTCTGTGCCTCCGAAGGATTATCGACCGTAGTGCTGGGCTCCATCGACAGGGAACAGATCGTCAAGACCCTGAAACTATCTAAAGACCAGCGCCCTGCATGGTCACAGTGTGTGGGATATCCTTCAGAATAGAGGATTTTGCTTCACTGTTCCGGAATTTTTCTTATCTTTAAAATCCGAAAACCTTTCAAACATGGAAAAAAATCTTGTTGTCATCGCAACGTACAAGTATTCACGCGCCATATTGCTGAAAGGCAGACTGGAAGCTGAGGGTATAGAAAGTTATCTGGCCAATGTGAACCTTGTGCAATCCGACGTATCCTCAGGGGTTAAGGTTCTGATCAAGAAAGACGACATCGCACTGGCGACGCGGATTATACGTGATATAGAGAAAGAATACGGAGAAGAGAACGAGCCCGGTAAAAGGGCTTTACCCCGCTTTCACCGCATCCTGATTCCTGTTGATTTTTCCGAACATTCATTGAATGCCTGTGAATATGCCCTGTCGATCGCTGACAGGCTTAACGCTGAGATCCGGCTCGTGCACGCCTTCTATAATCCTACCTCTGTCGCTTCTCCCTTCCCCGATGCTTTCAGCTACGAATTAGGACTGGGAGGCGTGCAGAAAGATCTGGAAGAATCAGCTAAAGCTGAGATGAAGGAATTTAAGGAGAAAATCCTTGGGCTCGCAAAAAATAAAGGATTAAAAGATATTAAAATTGGCTCCACTCTCCATAGCGGAGTTCCGGGAGATGAGATCCTGGAAGCTTCACGAAGATTCAGGCCGCAGTTGATCATCATCGGAACGAAGGGGCATGGCGATAAACAAAAAAGCCCGGTTGGACATGTCACTGCTGAACTGATCGATGCCAGCGAGTTTCCTGTGATGGCCATTCCTGCAGAAGCCCGTTTCAAGGATCTGGACAACAGCAATCTTCTCTATGTAACCGATTTTGACGATCCGGATTTTACAGCTTTCAGACGACTGATCAGCATAGTCACTCCATTTAACATGAAGATTTTCTGTGTGCATGTGGGCGACGAGCAACAAAATCCTTATGATGCGGTGCAGATGGAAGTGCTGGAAAAAATGATCAAACGAAACTACGTGGACTTTGAAGTCGAGTTTCATCTGATTAGCGGAAAGGATATTGCAAAAGGCATCAACACCTTTACCAATGCTCACAACATCAATCTGATCGCCCTGTCGAACCGCAAGCACAGTTTTATGTACCGGCTTTTCAACACCAGCAATGCGCGCAAAATCCTTTACAACACGAGGGTGCCGCTGCTCGTATTCCAGACCGGATCCTGAGATCAGTCGGTTTTCACCGGAACGGAAGAAGAATTTTTCATTTTAAAGGCAGAGATACTGGTCGAAACCGTGATATAGTTGGGAACCCCGCCCAGCGCGTAATGATTGCGTGCATATGAGAAGCTGAACTTCGATACACGGAAGCCAAAGCCATAGGAAAGACCCACCAATCCTTTCTTGGCATCGATGATCATCTCCTGACGGCGCTGGTAGTTGTATCCGACTCTGATGCTGAAAACTTTGGCAGGCATAAACTCCACTCCGAATACCAGGTGGCGGCCGAGTTTATCCAGCCATTTCTCAAATTTCCTTGGCGCCAGGGAGTCTCCGGTGAGTGGGTCAACCACCGGATCGGGATTGGCGGGATCCTCATAGGTCAGATCCCAGCGTTCAAGATGCGTGGTCAGAATATGGAAACGCAGCGGCAGTTTGCCGAACTGCTTCGACATGCCCAGCTGAATTTCAAACGGTAAGGGATCGGTTTGTCCTTTGACATAGGGATCAAGCTGACGACCAATATTCTTCAATAAAAGAGTCACCGCCATCTTGCCCTTATCGCTGAAATAACTTCCGGCCACATCCACCGCCATCCCGAAACTGTTGAGATCAGCAAGATCCGAATAAATAAACTTCAGGTTCGACCCGATGGTGAAATGAGGAGAAAGCTTTCTGCCCCACCCTATTGTCAGAGCGTATTCAGAAGCATTGAAATTTCCAAGTACCTGTCCGCTTTCATCGGCTTGTGTGAATCTTCCGTAATCGATAAACTGCATGGTCGCGGCAAAACTCCCGACCTTCTTAAAGGTATGGGAATAGCTTGCAAAACCGTAATTCACATCCGTGAAATAATCCACAAAACTCAGCGCCATAGAAGTATGCAGATCCTCATCAATGAAAGAAGGGTTGGCCAGCGCCAGGGTCAGGTCCTTGTCCTTCACCGAAAGATAATTCCCGCCCAGTGCAGCTATTCTGGCTGAATTGGTCAGGTTGAGGAACTGGTAGGTGTGCTTCCCCCCCATCTGGGCGGAGATACTGAAAGGAATCAGCAGTAACAGCAGGGTTAGTTTACGCATGCTTTCGGGCAGTCTTGTGAAGACAAAAATACACTTTTCAGCGAATATGCAGGAAACGCTGATCCTCAAGGATTATTGCCTGCAGGGCCATTTTAATTACCTTTGTGTATTGATGAAATGCTTATGAGTACAAAGGAATTGAAAAGTCTGCTCCTGATCCTGCTGCTGAGCGCGTTGAACCTGCCATCCGGAGCCCAGATACCGGCAGGCTATTATAACAGCGCCGCGGGATTGAGCGGTTATACTTTAAAGACTGCACTTTACAATATTATCAAAGACCACACAGTGGTTTCTTACAACAGTCTTTATAGTTACTATCCGCGGACAGATTCAAAGCCGGGCAATAAGGTCTGGGATATTTACTCGGATGTGCCGGGAGGAACACCGCCCTATGTGTATTATCACACTTCAGGCGATCAGTGCGGCAGCTACAATTCGGAAGGGGATTGCTATAACAGAGAACATTCGTTTCCCGCCAGTTGGTTTAACGACGCCTCGCCCATGTATTCAGACCTTTTCAACGTGATCCCGACCGATGGCTATGTCAACAACCGCAGATCCAATTATCCGTATGCGGAGGCCGGGACTGCAGTCTTCACATCGCTGAACGGCAGCAAACTGGGGTATTGTTCTTATCCGGGCTGGACCGAACTGGTGTTTGAGCCCATTGATGAATACAAGGGCGACGTGGCCCGAAGTGTTTTCTATATGGCCACACGATACGAAAACCTGATCGCCGGATGGAAAAACAACCCGGGGGCCAGCTGCGTTCTGGCCGGAAATTCCACTGCGGTTTTCTGGCAGTGGTATGTCAATCAACTCATCGACTGGCATGTGCAGGATCCTGTAAGCAGCAAAGAGATCGCACGTAATGATTCCGTATACCGGATTCAGGACAACCGCAACCCCTTTATCGACCATCCTGAGTGGGTGGAAGAAATCTGGACGTCGACATCTTCTCTCAGTCCGACCGGTGAAGCGCCACAAATCCGCCTGTACCCGAATCCGGTGATCCGGGAACTTTTCATTGAAAGCTCCGGGGAGGAGATGCTGCATTATGTGATCACCGATCCGGGTGGCCGTATCGTCACAGAAGGTACCACTGCACCTGCAGAACCGCTGAATCTCGGATTTTTTGAGGCCGGAATCTACTTCATTACGGTATCCACCCGTGGCATTTCATACAGTTCGCGCTTCGTGAAACTGCCTGACTAAAGAAACTCAATGGAATCAACAACGGCCTGTATGATCTCGTTGTTTTCATGATCCGTACCGGCCAGTTGCAGAGAAATCTTCCGGCCTTCCCGGATACAGGTAAACAGACTCTGGTGCATGCCGTAATCATAAACGGTTTTATTCCAGTTCATCCCTTTAAATGAAACCTTTTCAGGGGTGCTGCCTTTATACTGGGCCGCAAAACCGGCGATCAGCTTTTCCTCATCCTGCTCAGTCATATTGTACCCGTCTCTTTTCAGACTGACCATCAGGGTTCCCATCATGTTGTATACCTGCAGGCTGTCGTTACCGAAATCGGTGAACTGCCATCCGTCAGGCACCAGTAGCTGAAACGCTGCATTACCTTTGATACTGCCTTGAATTTTCCCCATCGTCGATAATCGTTATTGTTTGTTTCACCAATATTACAAATTATTATTTGAAAGATCGCTTTTGTACAAGCTGAAGGTTCGGGCGTCCTGCGCTCCCGAACCTTTTTCTTTTTTTCTTATTGATACAGCTAATATTTAGTATCAAGGTCATTGTACGTCTTTGTTTTTATTCTTTTGCTTGATTCACGCCCGCACCGGACCGCGGTTTCGACCCTGCCACCGCACA
>CALGYY010000280.1 GCA_937934705.1 uncultured Bacteroidota bacterium | reverse complement strand
GGGAGGGGGGTCAATTTACTTCGCGGAAGTGGGGTCAATTTGACCGCGTTTTGCACAACAAGCACATCAAACCAATTCAAATCAAAAAACATGGGCGAAGGGCGTATAGTGTCTTCAAATATGGGTTAATTTTCATTGCGCAGGCCCTTCTAAACCCTACTGGAATAAAAGATTACGAGATTTGTACTAAAGTTTTGTCATGTACTTAGGACTTTTCGACTTTCAACCCACTGCTCACTGCTCACTGCTTGCTGCTGACTGAATCAGCAGGCGATATCCGAGCAAGGAACACGGAAGTAGAAGAAGGATTTTCGAAGATGGGGGCGGACTTTTTGACTTTATGACTTTTCGACCTTCGACTTTCAACCCACTGCTCACTGCTCACTGCTTGCTGCTGACTGAACAGGAGTCAGGAGGGAAAAAAGAGCGTGAATGTTCGGCTCGACCCTCTCGGGTCTCACTCTCACTCTCACGCTCTTTTTTAAGTAGCCCCGACAGGAATCGAACCTGTATTTAAAGTTTAGGAAACTTCCGTTCTATCCATTGAACTACGGAGCCATATACGGGCAACAAAAATACAAAAAACCGCCACTGCTAACTGTTAACTGTTAACTACTACACTTAACTGCTGACTGCTGACTGCTGACTGCTGACTGCAAAGTACCCGAGGCCGGAATCGAACCGGCACGAGTGTAACCTCATCGGTTTTTGAGACCGACGCGTCTACCAATTCCGCCACTCGGGCAATAATGAAAAGAACAAGGGGAGGCAAAGATAGAAAAAATCGCAAACACGGAAAGAAACATGTTTGCGATCAGGATAAAAGAGGAAAGATATTCATTTCACCGGGCGGTAGAAACGCATTTTGCCGCTTTTGACATCTGCCAGGCGCAGGGTGGAAACACCCACCTTTCGGCCTCCGAAGCCCGTGTTCTGATGAGCAATGCGGTACTCCCCCGGAGCGGTTACACTGTAAACAACAGCCGTGTGATGCGGGTAAGTCTCGGTGTAAATGCTGTTGTCTTTTTCGTATTTCAGAGTGACCTTTTCAAATTGTATGATGTCGCCGGGGTAGATGCTGTCGGTCTTCGGGTTTTTTTCCTCTCCGAAAATATACTGATGATTCCAGTTTGCACCCACGAGTTCAAGGGCATCATGAGCCAGGTCCCAGCATTCTCCGCGGCCCACTTTGGTACCCATCACCTCGTCCAGATAGGTCACAATACGCTGATTCATCTCCGGCACCTGGGCCATTGCCCGTAAACCGCTCAGCGCCAGCAGCGCGAATACTATCGTTCGTAAAGCAGACATGATCAGAAGATTTTCAGTTCAGCACCATTTTTCGTACCAGCCTCCGGTCGCCGGTGATCAGTTCAAAGTAATACACGCCGGGAGCCAGTCCGTAAGGCTCCGGATCAAAGTGCTCCACATATTTGCCCGCGGGCCGGGTTTCACCTCCGATCAGACTGATCAGCCGCTTACCGTAAAGGTCACAAACATTCAGGTTCACCCTGGCGGCCGCGTGGAGTTTAAAGGAGATGTAAGTGCTCTCGGTAAAAGGGTTGGGATAGGTTTCAATTTCCGGGGCAGGGGCCATGGATTCCGGTGATGAAAGATAGTCCACATCTACTATGGCAGTATGTATCGACAATTCATCGTTGTGCAGACGGGTCCAGATCGGTCTCACCACATTGTTATGCGCCGTGATGTTGGTGTAATCGCCGAAAAATACAGAGCTGTAAGGATAAAAAGAGCTGTCGCTGACCCTGAAATTCTGGAAATTCTGGCCGCCGTCGCGGGAAACAGCCATGTAAACATCCGTATTGTTGCCGCTGGTATTCCTGCGGTCATAAAAAACAAACCAGAGATGTCCGGTGGCCTGGTCCACACACATCCAGGTGAAGAACTGATGCCGCCCCGGAGGATCATCATTCACCCTTAAGGGGGTACTCCAGGTGTTTCCTCCGTCTGTCGACCGCGCCAGCCACACATCGGTGTCGGTGGCGCCGTTGCGCTGGTCGGTCCAGTTCACGTAAATATTCCCGCGGTGGGGACCATTGCTGAGGTCACAGGCGGTTATTGGAAGACCGTTGCACCGCATAATGCCCGGTATACTGAAATCCCATCCCCCGGGCTGGTCACTCACCAGAATGTCCTGATCAAGCCAGGTATTGCCTCCGTCGGCTGAACGGTCGAAGCGTATACCCGCGGGACCACTCCAGCTTACGTAGACTTCACCATTGGGACCCACTGCCGGTACGGCACCCTCCACGGTGTTGTCCTCATCAATGCAGTCGCCGCCAATGCGGTTGATCCGCAATGGCGCACTCCAGCTCTGCCCGCCATCCGTTGACCGGGAAAACAGGATATGTGAACTGTCAGAAGAGGCATACGAACCATATTCATCAAAAACAGTCCAGGTCATGTAAATCGTGTTGTTGCGCGGATCCACCACCGCCCACTGTTTGTCATGGTCGGTGATCCCGTTGGTGTCAGTATAAGATCCGTCGCTCCAGGGTTTTCCGATACTGTCCTGCTTCTGACAGACGATGCGGTCGAGCCAGGAGGGATCAGCGTAACCAAGAGGGGCGGAGAGGTGAAAGAAATAAAAGGCAGAAGCGGTATCCACAATAATCACCGGATCGCCCCATACCCCGTATGAAGAACTCATTTTGCCTTCGGTCCAGCTCAGGCCGCCGTCAGTGGAATAGTACACATTGTCGAGGTTGGCACCCGCCACCAGGTGAGCGGTGTTGGCCGGATCCATCACAATACTCGGTTCATTCGGGAAATCCGTATTGCTGATCAGTATATTGGTGTGCTGTGCGCGGAGCGGCAATGCACATATGCCCGCCAGAACCATTATGATCCATCCTTTTCTCATTCTTTCTGTCATCATTGAATCAACTTATTGTTTAATCATTTCATTGTCTTTCCATACCCCGTGCCTGATGGTACCGTTCGGGTTGGTGAAGGTTCCGGTTCCGTTGAAGAGGTTGTGCTCCCACTCCCCCTGGTATTTGCTTCCGTTGGCAAATGTCATGGTTCCGTTTCCGCATTTTTCATTGTCCTTCCATTCCCCAACGTATTTAGAACCGTCCGCGTATGTGAAGGTCCCGTTTCCGTTGAATTTTCCGTCCCGCCAGTCCCCCTCGTATTTGCAGCCTTTATGCTTTCCGTCCGCATAGGTGAAGGTACCCTTTCCGTGGCATTGATTCTTCACCCAGTCACCCGTATACACATCCCCGTTGTCGTATGTATACGTACCCTTGCCCTGGAGGAGGTTGTTTTCAAATTCTCCCTCGTAACGGTCGCCGCTGGCATATTCAAATACGCCCTGACCACAAAGTTTGTTGTCTTTAAAATCACCGGTGTATTTACTGCCGGCCCATTTTCCGGATTTATATACAAAACAGCCTTTCCCGTTCAGTTTACTGTGACTGAAACTCCCCGTGTATTCATTCCCGTTGGGGTAATGGAAAGTGCCCTCACCGTTGCTGCAGTCCCCCTGCACACAGCCGACCTGGGCGTTAAGCGCGAAAGGCATACAGCCCATGAGCGCAAGCGCGACACGAATGAACCTTGTTTTCATCATGATGAGCCTTATTTGGCGTCCCTTTTCAGGGAATGGTTTCGGGCTTTAAAACTATTGCCTGATCACTTTAAAGCTGACCTTTCTGTCAGAAAGGGTTCTCATCGTGAAAATATATACGCCTACGCCCCAGCCTTCCATATTGATCTTGATCTGATCGGTATTGCTGAAGGTGCTGCAGAATACGTTGTGACCGACGCTGTTGAATACGCAAAGATCAACAGAGTCGTAGATCTTGTCGAGGTCGATTTTGACGATCCCGCTCACGGGATTCGGATAATAGCGGTACAGCAGCACAGGCGGGGTGTCGCCCACACCTGCGGTACTGCTGTCGGCTCTGATATCCATCACCACGCCTTCGATAACCGTCAGGCTGTAAGGCATGGTGGTGGGAGGCATGGTGTACCATCCGTTGTAGGAACCGCCCCAGCCGAAATTGAAATGATAGAAACCGTCGGTATTGTAACCGTCGACCACCACATTATGGCCAACGGTAATGGCTGAGTCGACCAGTCCGAGGTGGGCGCAAAGCCCGGCTTTGATGTTCTCTGCCAGGTCAGCATTCAGGTTGGTGTCAGTATCGAATACCAGGCGCGAATCTGTGAACCCGAAACGCTGGTAGGCATCGGCCGCCTGGTTGATGCCGAAAGTGCCGGATCCGGACGCGGTATACACCTGCCGGCAGGCCGTTCCGCAGGCAAATACCAGTGCGGCTTTCAAACTGTTCGTCAGTTCCGCCTTGCTCCCGAAGAACAGGTCCAGGCTGTCAAGTTTCCGGTTCAGGGTATGGAAACCGGGGAAATCGCGGGCCGTGGAGTCATCGTCTATCCAGTACTGATTGCCTGCGCCGTAGGAGTGGAAATAATCGTCGAGGCTGTCGAAACGGGTATCGTTGGTCAGCCGCAGATAATGCAGTACCTGGGCCATGGCCACGGCCGGACAGCCGGCGACGCTCCGGTTGCCTGCATTGAGATCCATCGGGCAATCCGTGTTATACGGGCTCATCTGGGTCCAGTTGGTTTCCAGCCATCCGCCCGTGGAGGTTGTTCCGGCAGGAGGCCATTGCTGAAATTTCTGCCTGCGCCCCCAGCTTTTGCCATAAGCCAGCCAGGTGGACCCGACCCGTGCTTTCTCATAGTCATCAACCCTTTCCCAGGCATGCAGCCGAAGCCTCATGTCAGAGATCAGCAGTTGCAGCAATGCTTTCCCGTAGCGGTCACCGGGATCAAAATCGCTTTCTTCGGAATAGGCGTAAACAGATGGCAGACTTCTGTATGCCGAAATGATGACGAAGCCCCTGGGTTCAAGTTCAAACAGCCAACCCAGGGTCATGCTGCTGTCGGCGATCACGGTCGACTTTCCGGCCTTGAACTTCGATTTGGTGCGGACTTCCGTGAAGTCCCCGGCGAATTTTTTTGCCTCCTGGAACGAGATATCCTGGGCCAGTACCGGGCTGAGAAATGATAAACCGGCGAACAGGATCACCAGCAGAAGCGACTTTTTCATGTTCGTTGTTTTGGGTATTGTCACCGTAAAGGTAAGGAATTATTGGAGAATGGCTTTGACGCCGGGCAACTCCCTGCCTTCAATGTATTCCAGCATAGCCCCGCCACCCGTGGATACATAACTGATCTGGTCGGCAAGGTTGTACATATTGACGGCCGCCACGGAGTCACCGCCGCCGATCAGGGAGAAGGATCCGCTGATGGTGGCGCTGGCCACTGCAATGGCCATGGCTTTAGTGCCCTGTTTGAAGTTCGAAAGTTCAAATACGCCCATGGGTCCGTTCCACAATATCGTTTGTGATTTGTTGATGATCTCCGCGAAACGGCGGCAACTGCGCTTTCCGATATCCAGTCCCATCCAGCCGGGCTTAATGTTGTCTGCAGCACTCTCGCGGATGTTGGCCTCATCTGAAAAAGCATCCGAAATAATGGCATCAGTCGGAATATAAAGGTTGACGCCCTTGAGCATCATTTCCTGCACCATCTCTTTAACCTCGGGAAGGCGGTCTTCCTCGATCAGCGAATCACCCACTTTGCCACCCAGCGCCTTGATGAAAGTAAAGGCCATACCCCCGCCGATGATCATATTGTCGACCCGGTTCAGGAGATTTTTGATGATCATGATCTTGGTGGAAACTTTGGCCCCGCCGATGATGGCCGTAAAGGGAGACTGGCTGGTGTGCAGTATACGGTCAAGGTTCTCCAGCTCGCTCTTCATCAGCAAACCAAAATACTTGGTCTTCGGGAAGAATTTGGCAATAACCGCGGTTGACGTATGTTTACGGTGAGATGTGGCAAAAGCATCATTGATGTAAGCATCCCCGAGTGAAGCCAGTTCTTTGGCGAACTTCTCGCTGGCCCCTTCTTCTTCAGGATAGAACCTGAGGTTTTCCAGCATCACAACATCACCCGGAACCAGCTTTGAACACACTTCCTTGGTCTTGGGGCCGAAAAGATCACGGGTGAAAATGATATTCTTGTTCAGCAGTTTCGTAAGCCGCGGAACAATCGGGGTGAGCGAATAGTCGTTCTCGAAACCGCCTTTGGGACGGCCCAGGTGCGACATCAGAATGACCGAGCCCCCGTCGTTCAGAACCTTCTTGATTGTAGGCAGACTTTCCCTGATACGGGTGTCGTCCGTAATCTGACGGTTGTGGTCCAGGGGAACGTTGAAGTCTACGCGTATAAGGACTTTCTTGTTTTTGAAACTGACATTGTCGATCGTTCGGGGCAGCGGATTCATAGGGATGTGGTTTAATGGGGCAAAAATAAAAAAATAAGCCATGTCAGGGGTCCGCGGAATATTTCTAATTTTATCTGCTTTTTATTTGTGCACCGGATGGGAAAGAAATAAGCGGTTTCGTCTGCTGACGGGCGAAAGAAAATTACAGCCTCTGCTGGATACAAGCCGGTAAAAGATCATGCGAAACCGCTGTCAATCAATATAAAGAAGACTCAGATGAAGAAGAAGTTATTGATCAGGGACCTGACCCTGCGGGACGGACAGCAGTCTCTTTTTGCTACAAGGATGAACCAGGCCCAGGTGGAAAGGGTATTGCCGTTTTTTAAGAGTGCAGGATTCTATGCCATGGAAGTCTGGGGAGGAGCCGTTCCTGATTCCGTGATGCGTTACCTGGCAGAAGATCCCTGGGAAAGACTGGAAAAGATCAAAGCCGGAATTGGTGACAACACTTTACTGACTGCACTCTCGCGCGGGCGCAACCTGTTTGGCTACAACCCTTACCCGGAAGAGGTGATCGAAGGCTTTAACCGCAACGCCGTGAAATCAGGGATTGGGATCATGCGGATTTTTGACGCCCTCAACGATACCGAAAACATCCGCTCAACCATTCAGTACGTCAAAGAAAACGGCGGACTGGCCGATGCCACCATCTGCTACACGATTGATCCGCACTTTACCCTGCGTGACAGGTTCCGGGCTGCGTTTCACGGAAAAATGCTGCGCGGAAAGATCTTCACCAAGGATTATTTCCTCGAAAAGGCAAAGGAACTGGAGGCTATGGGTGCCGATATGATCAGCATCAAGGATATGGCCGGACTTATTCCCCCGGGGAAAACCGGACGCCTCGTGGCCATGCTGAAGCAGGAACTGAAGGTTCCGGTTGATTTTCATACCCACTGTACACCCGGTTACGGACTGGCATCCGCCCTGATGGCCATTGTGAACGGTGTAGATATCGTGGATACGGCCATCGGCTGCTTCTCCGGAGGCCCCGCGGCGCCGACCTTTGAACTGGTTCAGATTTTCTGTGATAAACTCGGCATCGATACCGGGGTCAATCTCGAAGCGGTGGCCCTGATCAATGAGGAGCTTATTGAGATCAGGAAGGAAATGAAGGATTTCGACAGTTATGGCCTTTTCCCCATCCCCTTTAATATCAGCAATTACAAACTGAGCCCCGAAATTGACCGCCTGTTTGACGATGCCATTGCATATGCAAAACAGGATAAGGAAGACGATCTGCTGCGGGCGACCCAGCAGATTGAAAAACACTTCAATTTTCCTGGACCGGACATCGACGTACAGAACGCTGAAATCCCGGGAGGGATGTATACCAATATGCTCGCCCAGTTGAAGCAGCTCAAACTCGAACAATTGCTTCCCCGGGTGCTGGAAATCATTCCGACTGTCCGCATGGCCGCCGGCTGTCCGCCACTGGTGACACCCACCAGCCAGATCGTGGGTGTGCAGGCGGTGAACTGCGTGATCGACGAAAATAAAAATCAGCCCTTCTATACCACCAAATCCATTCAGTTTGTCAACCTGGTCAAGGGACTATATGGAAAAACCCCTGTACCGGTCGATCCTGATTTCAGGGAG
This sequence comes from uncultured Bacteroidota bacterium, assembly GCA_937934705.1. GTDB lineage: Bacteria > Bacteroidota > Bacteroidia > Bacteroidales > CAIWKO01 > CALGYY01. The sequence goes on along the minus strand of CALGYY010000280.1, from coordinate 1,970 downwards.
AAGATTGCGGGCGTCAGGGAAGAAACAGCTTACGACACTTCCGCTTACGAAAAGCAACCCAATACTTATTTCCCGGAATACGGCAATGTAAAACTGGCTGCCAATGAGAAAGAAGAACTGCTGCTGGAACTCTTTCCGGCCGTGGCCCACGATTTCCTCAAAAAACGGATTGAGGATGCATATAACCGCAGGATCCGTTCGGAGAAGGAACAGCAAGAACTTCAGTACCGAAAATCCCGCGCAGAATACGAGCGGCTGACGCCCGAAGAAAAAATGCAGCGCCTGATCGATGGACTCAACAACTATGTCTGGTCTACCAAACCCTGATGCTGCGGAGAAATTGCCTAGCTTTGTCCCATCTGTGATCTGATGAAGATTTCTGCTTCCATATATTCCGGTAAAGACAAGGAACTTTCCGATCTGGTAAGAGAACTGGATGCTTACAGGATCAATTATTTCCATGTTGACTGCAACGACAATCCGGATGTTTTTGAGGATATCCGCCTGATCCGGAGCCTCAGCCGGACGCCGGTTGACATGCACCTGATCAGTCCGGTTCCCGGGAATTACTGGGAGCATATCCGGGATGCAGGGGTTGAATTACTGACCCTTCAGTATGAGAACCTTCAGGCCAAACCCATGATCCCCGCCTGGCTGAATCTCCAGAAAGGTTTGTCCTTAACTTCCTCTACTCCCGTTGAGGTGTTTGATGAATACCGCGACTCTTTTGATTTTGTTTTGTTTATGACCACCACACCGGGTCAGAGCGGAGGATCGTTCAACAGCGAAACCTTCAGGAGAATCAGAAAGTTCCGTTCCCGTTACCCAGAAAAAAAGATCCATGTCGACGGGGGTATCAACGCGGAAGTCAGCTTCATTCTGAGGAATATGGGTGTTGAAACCGCCGTAATCGGGTCTTATCTTTTCAAGGGAGAATTCATCGGCTCGGCAGTGCTCAGGCTGAGAAGTGACGACATTGAATCGAGATATTGTGTCAGGGACTTCATGCTGCAGGCTGATGAAGTGCCGGTGATCCGTGAGGATGAAATGGATTTCAGACGCGTGCTGGAATCCATTGACCACTACCGCATGGGCTTCACCATGGTGGCCGGTGCCGACGGCAAGCTGACGGGGATTATCAGTAATGCGGATCTGAGAAAGGCGCTTCTGTGCCGGATCGATGACCTTAACCGGATCGATGTCGGCGCCATGGTTAATCGACAGCCTGCATTTGCCTACGAAGACATGAATGTTTCGGAGATGCTGAATTATATCAAAAGCCTGCCTTTTCCCGTTTTGTTCCTTCCTGTGGTGAATCATTCGGGAAAAATTACAGGGACCATCAAGTTCAATAACCTTATCAAAGGAGAGTCATGATCCTGCAACTGAAAAATGGTGTCGATACGCAGCATGCCGCAAAGATCGCCGATGCTTATGATGCCATCATCATCCATAACGACGCACAAACCCTGCTGGTTACGCCTTCAGCCATCCGCTCGGTGAAGGCTGAACATGAGAGCATGCTTGAACAATACTGGGTCTTCGACAGCGACATTCAGCTTTCTTCAAGAAAATTCCGTGCACAGACCCGTGAGGTGAAAATCGGCGGGATCACGCTCGGGGGCGAAAGCCGCCAGTGCGCGGTGATCATCGGACCCTGCGGCGTGGAATCGGAAGCCCTGCTGGAAGAAAGTGCGGGACTCATCCGCGAACTGGGACTCAAAACCCTGCGTGCGGGAGCATTCAAGCCCAGAACCTCACCCTATACCTTCAGGGGCATGGGCGTTGACGGATTGAAACTCCTGGCAAAGATGCGCGACAAGTACGGTTTCGCAATCGTGACAGAAGTCCGGGATTCGACCCAGGCCGACGATGTAATTGCTTACGCCGATGTGGTTCAGATCGGGGCCAAGGCCATGTACGATCACGGTATACTCGGAAAGTGCGGGAAAGCCCGTAAACCCATCCTC
>CALGYY010000279.1 GCA_937934705.1 uncultured Bacteroidota bacterium | reverse complement strand
GAAAGAAATGATCACGACGGTGAGTGCAGATTCCAGATTACCGAAACGTGCATAGGCCGCTCCGACGAGTCCTGCAGTGATCACAGTCATGGGTCCCGTGGGACCGCTGACCTGTGCCGGGGTTCCTCCGAAGCGGGAGGCGAAGAATCCCAGCATCATCGCGCCGGTTATACCTGCCAGTGCGCCCAGCATCACAGCTGCGGGATCATCTACATTGCTGAAGGCCTGTATCCCGAAAGCGAGGGCAAGTGGAATGGCTACGATCCCCGCCGTAAGGCCTCCGAAAAGGTCACCCCTGATGTTTTTGAAACTGATGAATGATTGCATCCTGATAAAATTTATATTATAAATTCGATAATAATCTGATGGCCTGGACTGCCTCTTTTACGTCATGGACACGAATTAAGGATGCTCCTTTCATCAGGGCAACCGTATTCAGAACGCTGGTTCCGTTGAGGGCGTCGGCGGCTTTGATCCCCAGCGTCTGGTTGATCATTGATTTTCGTGACATCCCTGCCAGTACAGGATAGGGAGATGCCACAAAATGGCCGAGGCCGGAAAGCAGTTCGAAATTATGGTCCCTGCTTTTTCCGAATCCGAAACCGGGATCAATGATAATGTCGTCAACCCCTGCCTGGTGGGCCAGCAGTGCCTGACGGGCCAGAAACTGAAGCACCTCACTGACCACATTGTCGTATTGCGGATGGTCCTGCATATGATGGGGATCACCCTGCATGTGCATCAGGATCAAAGGGGCATGATGCTCTGCTGCGGCAGTCAAAATGCCAGGATCAAAGCGCCCTGCGTAAACATCGTTGATGATGGAGGCTCCGGCCTGCAAAGCTGCCTGAGCGACGGCAGAACGAAAGGTGTCGACCGAAACCAGGATTCCGGGAAAGGCTTGCATGAGCGCTTCAAGCACAGGCATGAGTCTCCGCATTTCCTCTCCGGTTTCCGGGATCTCTGCACCGGGCTTTGTGCTGACTGCACCAATGTCAATGATATCCGCACCTTCCTTCAGCATACGCTCTGTCTGCTTCAGGGCAGCCTCAGCCTGAACATAGCGGCCTCCGTCGTAGAAACTGTCAGGACCCACATTGAGTATCCCCATGACCAGGGGGCGGTTCCACTGCCGTAAAGTTCCCCGGCAGTTGAGGCTGATTTTTGTCCGAAAAAATGTATCTTTGGTCACTTTTTATCCGGAATTAAGGGGTGGTTTCCTGGAAACCGATGCAAAAATAATCATTCATGGAGAAGACACTGAAACAATATGACGAAGCCGTATCGGAATGCCGTGACCTCTTTCTGAAAAAGATGAAGGACTATGGCTCTGCATGGCGTATTCTGAGACCGGCCTCCATCACGGATCAGATCTTTATCAAAGCGCAGCGTATCAGAAGTATTGATGATAAAGGAACCCAGAAGGTGGATGAAGGCATTAAACCCGAATTCATCGGCATTATTAATTATTCGGTGATGGGGTTGATACAGCTTAACTATGCGGATAAACAGGATCTTAATCTTGATGTCAGCGTGGCCACTTCATGGTATGAGAAATATATCAATACCGCCAAGAGCCTGATGGAGGACAAGAACCACGACTACAGCGAAGCCTGGCGTGATATGAGGCTCAGCTCTCTGACCGATATTATCCTGATGAAAATACTCAGAATCAAACAGATTGAGGATAACAAGGGCAAAACCTTTGTTTCGGAAGGAGTTGATGCGAACTATCTGGATATCATTAATTATTCTGTTTTTGCGCTGATTAAATTATCCGAGATGGAATAATCACCCGAAAGCACATGAAGTGTGGATCGGGAAAGTAAAATAAGGAAATTAATAGTGGTTTATATCAAATCTGTTAGGCTATGAAAGTTGTCAGGAACATTTGCCGGATTCTCTTGGGTTTGACCTTCATCTTTTCCGGTTTTGTCAAAGCGGTTGATCCTCTGGGGTCACAGTATAAATTCACGGATTATTTTCTGGCCTTCGGGATGGAGTGGATGATTCCTGCAGCGCTGGTCTTCGGATTTGTCCTGTTTACGATTGAGTTTGCCCTGGGTTTTGCCTTTCTTTTCAATATCAGGACGAAGCAGTTGTCGTGGCTGATGCTGTTGTTCATGCTGTTTTTCTTTGTGCTGACTCTTGTTCTGGCCATTACCAATGCCGTAAGCGATTGCGGCTGTTTTGGGGATGCCATCGTGATGAGCAACTGGGAGACCTTTTATAAGAATTGCGTCCTGATGCTTTTTACGCTGGTGGTATTCTTCACCCGAAAGAAATTCGTCAACAAATCCCCGGCATTACTGCAGAGCATCATTATGCTTGCAGGTTTGGGCGGCGTGATCGGGCTTGGGGTGTATGCCCTCATGCACCTGCCTCCGATTGATTTCATGCCCTGGAAGAAGGGGAATGTTATTTCAGAACTGGTATTGCCGAGGCCGGAAATTGCTGACATCAAGCTGGTCTATAAACATAAGGAGACCGGCGAGACTTTTGAATACACCTCTAAAACTCTCCCGTGGCAGGATACAGCTTTCTTCAATAAGCTGGAATTCGTGGATCAGAAAAAGACCATCATCCAGGAATACAAGGAAGCCCCCATACATGATTTCATCATTGACGATGTGGATCGTCAGGCCAGAACCCAGGAGATCATTGGAAACGACGGCTGGCAGTTCATGCTGGTCTGTCATGATCTGGACAAAACTGAACGCAGTGTTTTTCCTGAGATCAATGCTTTTGCGGAGGCTTGTGCCAAAGACAGCATTTCCTTCGTAGGGCTGAGCGGGAGCGACTGGCAGAAGATCGATCTTCTGAGACTGGAGGTCAAAGCAGCCTTTGAGTTTTTTACCGTGGATGAAACGGCTCTGAAATCTGTGGTGCGCTCCAATCCGGGACTG
>CALGYY010000278.1 GCA_937934705.1 uncultured Bacteroidota bacterium | reverse complement strand
TTGTTACTTTTGGCGCGACAAAAGTAAAGCAATGAAATACTGAACTTTCAGATTAATCAGGAGTGAATTCCAGACCACTGAATAATGATCTGAACAAAAAGAAAATGGTTCGGGAGTCCTCCGCTCCCGAACCTTCAGCTTGTACAAAAGCGATCATTCAAAAAAAACTTTAATCAAGGGTATGAACCCCGGGGCATTTGAGTTCACGAAATCCCGCTCAGCGGGGCCCCGGCCCCATATTCTCCCGCCATAGGCGGGACAAGCTGTCGCAGTGGGGTATTATACCCTCCCCCGCCTGAGGTGGGGGGATTACTCGGCCTTCGGACTCATGAGGTCGCTTCGCTCTTTGTTCGACCAGCATTTTCCCGAAGAGACACCTTTGGCGCAATTCGCCTTCGGCTCTTGAAAACACAGTCTCACGAATAAAACTGACTGAAAGCAGAGACTCAGAATGCCTTAGCAGAGGCCGTCAAATAGAAACAAGATTATTCCGGATGGCGTAAATCAGAAGAGCCACGATGTTTTTTGATCCTGTTTTGGTAATCAGATTGGTTTTGTGTCCGTCCACCGTCCGGATGCTGATGAACAATTCGTCAGCAATTTCCTGATTGCTTTTTCCCTGGGCGACCAGCGACAACACCTCGAGTTCCCTTTTGGTGAGCTGCAACTGATCATCCTTCTCTTCCTTAGGCGGGGACAAGAATTTTTTGGTGAAGAAAGGAAGCAGTTCAGGGGCATAATAGCTGTTGTTTCCGGCAACTGTCCGGATCGCCATTTCAAGGCTGTCAATATCGTTCTTCTTCAGTATAAAACCCTTAACCCCGGCTTCAAGCATTTTCTGCAGATATTCTTCTTCACCGAACATAGATAATGCGATCACCTTAAGGTCGGGTCGCTTCTCCACGGCTGCTTTTGTAGCTTCAACACCATCCATTTCCGGCATTTTAATATCCATCAACACGACATCAAAGACTGCATCGCCCACAGTATCCAGAAACATCCTGCCATTATCTGCCTCGGCGACCACCTGAATATTCTTCATTTTATTCACCACCATCACAATCCCTTTACGAAACAGGATATGGTCATCAACCACGGCAACCTTTATGCATTCCGAATGTTCCATATTATTTGGTTTTGAGACTGATCGATACCTTCATGCCTTTGTTCACGCGGCTCTCAATCCGGCATTCCGCATCTATCGTCTGCGCCCGGTTCATGATGTTAGCCAGCCCCAGACCCTTGTTTTTCTGCAATTGCTCCTCCGCGTTAAAACCGATACCGTTATCAGTATATTCAATGGATAATGTGTTATTACTATGTCTTATAATTAATTCGATGATTGTTGCGCGCGCATGTTTGAGCGTGTTGTTGAACAGCTCAATGATCATTCTGTAAAGAGTTAATTCCACATTTTGTGGAAGCGACAAGTCCGGTGCAGACACAGCACAGTTCACGGCCAGATCGTGAGCGTGGCGGACTTTTGTGCAGAAGGACTCGAGGGAGTTGATCAGCCCGTTATCACGGATGGTGGCCGGCATGATGTTGTTTGCAATGGAACGGGTATCGTTGATGGCCTCTTCAAGCGATTGATTGGCAATGTGGATGAGTTTCGTCCTTTCTTCCGCTTCAGTTTCTTTAACCGATTGACCCAGATACAGTTTAATGGTCGACAACAAAGGTCCCAAACCATCGTGAAGATCTTCTGCAAACCTTCTTCTTTCCTTTTCTTCCGTTTGAATAATAGAAAGCATCAGATTGCGCTCTGCATGCTGTTTCATGAGAAGAATCTTGTTTTTCTGCTTCTGACGGATGACGATAATAATGACCATTGTAATGATCAGTAGCAGGATCATTCCCAGTATGACCGATAAATTAATGATCCTGTTCCGGTTGATCTGCAGTTCTCTAAGCTCCGATTCCTTTTTCAGAAGTTCGACCTGATCCTGCGCCTGACGTGTTTCATACTCTGTTTGCATTTCAAAGAGCAGTTTATTGCTCTCCTGATTGAAAATGCTGTCGTGAAGCTGACTGTACAAAAGATGGTACTGATAGGCACTTTTGTAATCACCGGTTTTCTCAAACACTTCAGACAAGGATTTGTAAGCGTCTTTCATTCTGACTTTGTCACCGATGGCTGAGGCGATATTCAGGCTTTTAAAATAGTGGTTCCGGGCCTCTTCGATCCTGCCTGTCTTTACATATAAATTACCCAGGTTGGAATATGTTAAGGCCAGACCTTTCTGATCCTTCAGTTCCTCTTTTAACTTCCGGGATTTCGTAAAATATGCGATGGCTTTACTGTGATCATTTTTGTGCTTATAACATACACCGAGATTATTGTAGACTGATGACAAACTCTTCTTATCCCTGAGTTCTTCACCAATCTGCAACGCCTTTTCGTTGATCCCGATGGTTTTATCGTATTCTTTTAATTCAAAAAGTACCGCGCTGATGTTGATGTAAGTTCTCAGTACACTTTTTCTGTTCCCGGTTTCTTCATGGATCTTTAAGGAGGTTTCATAATATTCCAGCGCTTTTTTGTATTTCTTCTGGATATAATAGATGTTTCCGATATTGAGGTTGATCTGCGCGATCCGTGGCTTATCGTTAAGCTTCCTGTATGTTTCCAGCGCCTGGTAATAGCAGGCAAGCGAATTGGTGTAATCACTTTTAAGGTAGTAAACAATGCCGATGTTGTTCAGTGCAGTGGCAATACCTTCGTCGTCGTTGACCTTTTGGCTTAAACCCAGAGATTGTTTGTAATAGATAAGGGCAGTGTCATAACTGCCCCGTTCGTCATACAGATACCCGAGATTGTTGTATGTAAAGGCCAGCCCCAGAGTATCGTTGATCAGGAGTTTGATCCTGACCGAGCGGTCATAATACTGCAGTGCTTTGCGAAAATCCCCGCGGGCATGGAAGATCAGTCCCAGGTTATTGTAAGCCTGGGCGAGGCCGTACTGATGATCCGCTTTCTTTGAAAGCCTGAGCTGTTCGTTGGCGAATTGTAAGGCCTTGTCGGGGTCAACAGATTTGAACTCTTTGCATAGCTCATGCAAAATGCTTATCCTGACCGTATCGGCAGTTGCTTCATGATATTTTCTCAGTAAGCTGTCGGCCCGTGGCTGGGCGAATACCGGCGTTACGAGAATCAGGAAACAGATGAGTACGGGCCATCGAAGTGTTTTTCTCATGTAAATAGGGTTCTTACCTTATTGTTCGCTTTTTTCGGCAGTAAACATAATAAAAATTTGACTGATCTTAATAGTTTAACTAAAAGGTTCGGGAGTCCTCAGCTCCGGAACCCTTGTTCATTGCAGCAGCAGTGCATGCGCCGAAAGCAATTTCCGGGGGGGCCTCAGGAAGAAAAAAAGAGGCTGTCTCAAAAGGGCAGCCTCTCTTTTTTATTGGAAATCAGGGC
>CALGYY010000277.1 GCA_937934705.1 uncultured Bacteroidota bacterium | reverse complement strand
CGGCATACGAGATAAAGGAATGTGACTGGAGTTCAGACGTGAGCTCTTCCGATCTCACAAATGCACCATCGAGGAAATGGAAGAATATGAACCCCATGTGGTTCGCGGAAACGTAATCTATGCCGGCGTAGATTATGAAGCCATCCTGCGTGAAGCAGAAAAAGAAGCCGACATCATCCTCTGGGATGGCGGAAATAACGACTTCCCGTTTTACAAGTCAGATCTTCTGATCACCGTGGTAGATCCTCACCGTCCGGGTCACGAACTGAATTATTATCCCGGAGAAACCACCCTCCGTATGGCTGATGTGGTGGTGATCAATAAGATCGACAGCGCTTGTCCCGATAATATCAATATCGTGCGTCAGAGCATTCAGAAGGTAGCCCCGCATGCCAAGGTGGTTGACGGAGCTTCCCCGCTCACCGTTGACAAACCCGAGCTGATCCGCGGTAAGAAAGTATTGGTTGTAGAAGACGGCCCCACCCTCACCCACGGTGAAATGAAAATCGGTGCCGGAACGGTCGCTGCCACCAAATTCGGTGCTGCTGAGCTCGTTGACCCGCGTCAGTATGCAGTTGGCAAACTGGCCGAAACCTTTAAGATCTATCCTAACATCGGAACCCTCCTCCCGGCTATGGGTTATGGCGATCAGCAGGTAGCCGACCTGGAGAAGACCATTGCCAACACACCCTGCGATGCAGTAGTCATTGCCACTCCTATTGATCTGAACCGTATCGTGAAGATCAAACAGCCGACCGTGAAAGTCGGATATGAATTACAGGAGATCGGACAGCCCGACCTTGAAGTGATCCTCTGCGACTTCCTTAAGGGGAAAGGACTCATCAAAGGTGGCTGCAGCTGCTGTCAGTAAGAAATGAAGGCGACGAGAGTCGCCTTTTTTTTTGACCATTTTATTGTCAATGCATTTAAAAACAAATCAATAACTGAATAAACCCAGCCCAATGAAAAACAGAAGCCTGATCTCCATCGATGACTTCAGCAAAGAGGAATTCATCAGGATCCTCGACCTGGCTGAAGAGTTTGAGAAGAACCCCCGTCAGCGGATACTGGAAGGCAAAGTGGTGGCCACCCTGTTCTTTGAACCCTCCACCAGAACCCGCCTGAGCTTTGAAAGCGCAGTGAACTACCTCGGCGGTCGCGTGATCGGTTTTACCGATGCCGCCAGCTCCAGCGTAAAAAAAGGAGAGTCCCTGAAAGATACCATTAAGACCGTCGCCAATTATTGCGACCTGATCGTGATGCGCCACCCCGTTGAAGGAAGTGCGCGCTTCGCCAGCGAGGTTTCATCGGTGCCCATCATCAATGCCGGCGACGGAGCCAACCAGCACCCTACCCAGTGCCTGCTCGACCTCTACAGCATCAGAAAAACCCAGGGTAAGCTCGATAAGCTCAATGTCGCGTTTGTTGGCGACCTTAAGTACGGTCGTACCGTCCACAGCCTGACCCAGGCACTCACCCAGTTCAATACCACCTATCACCTGGTTTCCCCTCTGGAACTGAAACTCCCCAGCGCGGTGAAGATCTATATCAAGGATGCCAAACTGGATTATTTTCAGTACACCGACCTCAGCGAGGCCATACCCCATGCTGATGTTCTATACGTAACCCGCATTCAGCGCGAGCGTTTCTCAGATCCCATCGAATACGAAAAGGTCAAGAACTCTTACAACCTCATGGCTGAGATGCTGAAAAATGCCAAACCCAACCTCAGGGTTCTTCACCCCCTGCCCCGCGTCAACGAAATCCATGAAGATGTTGATGATACAAGGCAGGCCTATTATTTCCAGCAGGCACTCAATGGTGTTTACGTACGTCAGGCATTGTTAAAAGCTATCTTAGGTTTATAATTATGGAAAAGAAAAACGGCAATCATAAAGAACTTGTGGTCTCTGCCATTGAGAATGGTACTGTAATCGACCACATTCCCGTACAGAGCGTATTTCAGGTTACCCGACTGCTGAGGCTCGATGAACTGAGCAGCCATGTGCTGATCGGCACTAACCTCGACAGTAAGAAGTTCGGGAAAAAGGGCATCGTGAAAGTAAGCGATAAGTACTTTGCCCGTGAAGACATCAATAAGATCGCGCTCGTGGCGCCAACGGCCACACTTATCGAGATCCGCGGATTTAAGGTGACCGAGAAAAAGCAGGTGGAGGTCCCCGATACTATCGAAAAGGTGGTCAGGTGCGTTAATCCCAACTGTGTAACCAATGTGGAGAATGTTCCCACCCGCTTCCGCGTGATTAATAAGCAGGATGTGAAGCTGCGCTGCCACTACTGCGAAAAGATCACCGATAAACGGAACATGGGATTCCGCTAGACCTGACATAGATTTCATGCGGTGACTTTACCGGATTGGATTTCTCCGGTAAATGTCCTATTATTGCAAGTGAAAACCCAATTCAGTAATTATGAATATCAGAGCATTTTTCTTATCCGCCTTGCTGATCGTTGCTTTCGGCAGCCTGAGCGCGCAGAACCCTCAGAAAGATAAGGGGACCTTTCTGGAATACAAAGCAGGTTATTACCAGAATTTCATCCTGAAAGGGATAGAGGAATTTGAGAAAAAGGAAGAGGCCCCTGCAACCACCAGGGTATTTAAAATCGACCTCAGCGGCTGGGATCTCCCCACTTCTGTTGACCAGTTCACCAGGCAATGGGCCAACGAACCGGTATCGCAGGGAAATACCTCCACCTGCTGGTGTTTCAGTGCAACATCCTACCTCGAATCAGAAATCTACCGCATCAATAAAACCCAGATCAAGTTATCGGAGATGCATACCGTGTACTGGGAATTCGTGGAAAAAGCCAGAAGGTTTGTCAGGGAAAGAGGGAATTCAGCATTTGGTGAAGGTTCAGAAGGCAATGCTGTAACGAGGATATGGAAGGATTACGGTTGTGTCCCTCTCTCAGCCTATTCCGGGCTGAAGCCCGGTCAGACCTATCACAGCCATGACAAAATGTTCGCTGAAATGGAGGCCTATCTGAATGCCGTAAAGGCGGATCAGGCCTGGAATGAGGAGCAGGTACTGGCCACCATACGCGCCATCATGAACCACCATATCGGAGAACCGCCCTCAGTGGTCACAGTCGACGGAAAGCAATACAGTCCCAGGGAATACCTGAACCAGGTATGTAAAATAAATCCCGATGACTATATAGATGTGATGTCGCTCATGCAGGATCCATACTATACCATCTGTGAGTATAAGGTTCCCGACAACTGGTGGCATGCCCGGAATTACTATAATGTCCCCCTGGATATTTTCATGGAACTGATCAAAAAGTCCATAAAAGCCGGATATACTATGGCCATCGGAGGGGATGTGAGCGAGGCAGGTCTCGTCAGCCAGTCGCAGGTGGCAGTGGTGCCTTCTTTTGATATCCCATCGGAATATATCGATGAAAGTGCCCGTCAGTTCCGCTTCAGCAACGGTACCACCACCGATGATCATGGCGTGCATATCGTGGGTTATTTCGAAAAGAATGGTATAACATGGTTTCTCATCAAGGATTCAGGCTCCGGTTCCAGGAATGTGGGCAAGCAGAGCAAAAACTTCGGGTATTATTTCTTTCATGAGGATTACCTGAAACTGAAGATGATGGACTTCATGGTTCATAAGGATATGCTCAAAGATGTCCTGCCGAAATTCAAATAAGTGAGTTGTTCCGGGATTTGGCCTGATTTTTAGTTGGCCGCCCCATCCAAAATCCAATCCCCTATGAAAACTTCCCTCATTAAATGCTGTAGCAGCCTGTTGACCATCACCCTTTTAATCTTTGCCGGAGGCTGCACCATCGACGAACCTCCTACTAAATCGAGCATGGAAGCGGTATGGACCGTCACCCATGTCTATGATGCCCAGGGAACTGATCATGTCTCACGCTTTAATTTCCCCATCACGGCTTTTCACCTGAGTTCCGACAATACGGTGATTGCCACGGCAAGTCCCCTGTTCATGTATATTGTATACGGCGACAGCAAGTACACACAGATAGCCTCTTATGTGGATCAGGTGTTCAATTATGCCAACCTGGATTTCAACGGTGGCGAGTTTTTCGTTGAAGGCGGGACCCCCGATCGCTTCACTCTGGAAATGAAGCTGGAAGGTCTACCCGGACAGAAATCGCTGACCGATCTTCTCGATATGCTCGGTATCACCCAGGATTATCTTGATATGGTGATCTATCATAAGTTTATGAATGTAGGGGTTGATTTTTCGGCCGATTACAATACCATGTACTGGTATTTCGACAGCGGCACCAGTGCTGTATACAATACCAAGGACAATTTCGGGAATTATGTGCTGTGGTATGGATGGCCTGTCGACAATTTCAGTCGCTGCACTATAGAACTTCAGAAGCAGACCACAGACCTGACCCAGGTTGTTCAGGGGGCTTTGTAGAAGCACTTGCAGAAATTCAGAAAAGGTTGTCAGAGAATGGCAGCCTTTTTTTATTTTTATCCCGAAAACAAAGCCGCGGCCCCCGGCCGCAAACAAATAATCAATTCTGAATACTATGAAGAAATTCATCAAGGATTATTTTGCCTTTTCCAAAGCTGAGCGCAATGGTGTATTTGTGCTGGTGGCTCTCATCTTTATGCTGATCCTGGCCTGTCAGTTATACCCGTATTTCCTGCCTGCGGAGCATTGGGACTTCAGTACCTACAGCGGCTTCATCGATTCCATGGAGAAAGTGAAGCAGGATCAAAAAGAGGGGAGGAGCCGGACGAGCCATGATTTTGATTTTTCATTCCCTGAACAATCTGTTGAAACCAGTCGCCTGCAACCTTTTGATTTTTTTCCTGACACCATGAAAACTGCCGATTGGCTCAGACTGGGCCTGACACAGCGCCAGGCCGGAATGCTGGAAAAATACATGCTGAAAGGAGGCCGTTTCAGAACACGCGGGGATTTCAAAAAAATGTACTGCATTTCCGAAGCAGAGTACCTCGTGCTGGAACCCTTTATACGCTTGCCTGAGGAACAAGCGGAACGGAAATTTCCCCACGGGGAACGACAGGCAAAAAGCGAAGTGCCTGAGGTTTTGGCAGAACTGAATTCTGCGGGGGAAGAGGATCTGTTGAAGCTCAAAGGCATCGGCAACTACTTTGCCCGCAGGATCATCACTTACCGGGAGCAGTTGGGTGGGTACATTTCGAAAGCGCAATTGCTGGAGATTCCGAAGATGGACAGCGCGCGCTATCTGCAGATCAGCGAGCAGCTTAGCCTGAACCCTCTGGCCGTGCGCAAACTGAGTGTGAATGAGGCCTCTTTCGAAAGTCTGAGCCGACATCCCTATATCGGCTATAATGTTGCGCTTTCCCTCACCAATTACCGCAACCAGCATGGTCCGTTCAAAGAACTCGGAGATATCCGTAAATCGGCCCTGGTTACTGAAGAACGCTATCGCCGGATGTCCCCGTATCTTAAATTATGAGCACCTGATGATGTAAGCTTCACCGGCTTATGCGTATCTTTGCATCACAAACCATAAATCCCTGCTTTCGATGAAATCCTTTCAGGCCCTGATCGTCCTCCTGTTACTTACACTCATTATACTTTCAGCACAGGCTCAGGAAAAAGCGGCTTCCATCTCATGGATGAGCTTTGAAGATGCCATTGAAGCCAATGCCAAACTGAAGAAGAACAAGAAGAAGATCTTCGTGGATGTTTACACCTCCTGGTGCGGCTGGTGCACACGCATGGATCAGACTACCTTTAAAGACAGCGCGGTTACTGCTGTGATGAACCGCTATTTTTTGCCGGTGAAACTGAACGCTGAAAGAAGGGATACCGTTGTTTTCAAGGAAAAAACCTACGTGAATGCCAATCCGGGGGGGAACCGCAGCGCCCATCAACTGGCCATCAGCCTCCTGAATGGCAGGATGTCGTATCCGTCTTTCGTCATCCTCAATGAAAAGGAAGAGGTGATCCAGATCATACCCGGGTACCGGGAGGCCGCAGAATTCACCAAAATACTGCGCTATTTCGGTGAAGATGCATACCTGAGTAAAACCTGGGAAGAATTTTCAAAATAGTTACGTGCCGGCCGGATTGCAAAAGAGCAGAAAAATTTGGCAGATAATCCGGAAAGACGTATTTTTGCAGTCCTCAAATTATACGGTGGTTGTAGCTCAGCAGGTTAGAGCGCCAGATTGTGGATCTGGAGGTCGCGGGTTCGAGCCCCGTCTCCCACCCCGGGAATAAGCTGCCCCCTCAGGGCAGTTTTTTTTTGTCTCAGGGAAGACTTCGGAAACAATTTTCAGCCATAACAAATAAAAACTCTATTTTTGCCGCTCTTCTATAGCCGGGACATGGAACAGATCAAATTTACGTGGCAGCAATGTTTTGCTTATATGTATGCTGCTTTTGCGCAGATCACCGACGGGGGCCTCTCTCCGGAGGAAATGAAAAACATCAAACAGAAAGTCAGGCGCTGGGGTGGTGATCAGCAGGAATTTGACCGTTTCTGTAACGTGATGCAGGATGCCATGACCTGGTTCAACCAGACCACTGACAATAAAGTGAGGATGGAAACACTGGAAACCATTGCCCTGCAGCTGGCGCACGAGGAATGGTTCGGGGTGGAGAACCGACACCTTGTGATCAGCGACCTGATCAATATTGCGATGGCTGACAACTGCTTCCATGATGCCGAAAAGGAATGGGTCAGCCGGATAGCCGGGGTGTGGGGTGTGGATGTTGAATGGTAAGCAGAGCCATCCGCTTGCCGGGGTTTTTCTAAGAATTGGCTGACCAGGTTTCGCTCCCCGCTTTACAATATATTTAACGCCTTTTTGTTATACTTTTGCCTCATATGCCTGAAGCAAAGAATTTAAAGGTTTGGTTTATATCCTCGTGGTATCCCACGCGGGTGCACGATACCCGGGGGAATTTCGTGGCAAGGCATGCCGCTGCCGTCGCCGGCTTTGCCAGGGTATGCGTACTGCACGTTAGCAGCGATCCGGCATTGAAGCAGGGGCAGGAGTTGACCGAAAGGTATTCAGGAAACCTAAGCGAATACATTTTATACCTGCCAGCCCCCGGGAGAAAGATTCCTTTGCTGAGCCCCCTGATCCGTTACCTGAAGTTCAGAAATGCGTATAAGCATCTGGCCTCCGTCGCCGAAAAAAAATTCGGGAAACCTGATCTTATCCATGCCAATGTGTTCTACCCGATTACGATCTTCGCCTCAAACCTCGCCTCGCGATACCATATCCCTTTTGTTGTGACAGAACACTGGACAGCATATTTGCCCGGTGATCCGGTGCAGATCAGGGGCCGGGCCCTGGACCTCTGCAGGCGTATGGCAGCGAAGGCGGCCTGTATCATGCCCGTGTCGCAGCACCTGGCAGTAGCAATGCAAACGCTGGGGATGAAAGGCCGTTATCAGGTAGTGTCCAACGTGGTGGATACAGAGTTGTTTACTCCCGCCCGCAGCAAGACAAAAGGGGAGGCCTTCCGCTTTCTGCACGTGTCAACCCTGCACCATGAGCAGAAAAACTTTGATGGCCTGCTCCGTATTCTCAAAGCGCTGAAGGAGAAAAGACAGGACTTTGTACTCGACCTGATCAGCGACGGGAGTATTGAGCCTTACATGAAGTTAGTGGAAGAATCCGGACTCAGAGATTTCATCCGTTTCCACGGAAAGATGGAAGCTCGTGATGTTGCTTTAATCATGCAGCAGGCTGACGCCCTGCTCCTCTGCAGCCGTTACGAGAACTTCCCCTGCGTGATCCCTGAAGCCTGGGCGTGCGGCGTTCCCGTTGTTTCTACGGATGTTGGCGGAATTGCAGAACACCTGACGGACGAACTGGGTATACTCGTCCCTGAAGGGAACGAAAAAGTATATATGGCCGGACTCGAAGCGCTGCTTTCGGGCAATCGCCGGTTTGACAGCGATAAGCTGAGGCAATATGCACTCAGCCATTTCAGCCTCGCGGTCATCGGAAATGAATTTCTGAAGGTTTACCAAAAAGTCATCGAACCGCGTGTTTAAAAAAATCCTGCATACCTTCGGTACTCGCCTGGCCACAGCCGTGATCAGTTTTCTGATTGCCGTAGCTGTTTCGCAAAGTCTCGGCGCTGCAGGAAAAGGTGAACAAGGCATCCTGATCACCTCCATCGCACTTATTCTGATATTTTCCAATATTGTCGGTGGTGCCTCACTGGTCTATCTCGTTCCCCGCTACCCGCTGAAAAGACTGGTACTTCCGGCATACGTCTGGTCGCTGATCACAGGTTTCATGCTCGCTGCGGTATTCGTGTTCCTCCGGATGATTCCCGCCGCCTGGTTCTGGCATGTCGCCCTGCTCTCGGTACTGAATTCCTGGATATCCATCCACTCAAGCCTGATGATCGGACAAAAGAGAATCGGGCGCAGCAACATCCTCAACCTGGCGCAAACGGCACTGACCCTGATCAGCCTGCTGCTCATGGTGGGCGTGTTTAAATGGTTGTCAGTTGAAGCATACATAATATCATTATACATAGCTTATATTTTCGCGCTGGTGCTGAGTGTTGTGATGGTTGTCCCCGTCTTCCGCGTAAAGGAGAAAGACACTGTCCCGTTTGCCAGGGTGCTGGGTGCATTGTTCCGCTATGGATACATGAATCAACTGGCGCATATCGCACAGATCCTGAGTTTCAGGGTTAGTTATTACTTTCTCGACAGTATCAGCGGTGAAAAGGCCGTGGGCATATATTCCAACGGGGTTTCGCTCATGGAATCGGTGTGGATGATCAGCGGTAGCATTGCCCTGGTGCAATACTCCGATATTGCCAACAGCAATGACAGAGTGTGGGCTGCGCAACTCAGTGCGAAGCTGAGCCGCTATGCCATCTGGGCTTCTCTGCTGATCATTCTGCCTATGGTCTGGCTGCCTCCGGCTTTCTACGTTTTTATCTTCGGTCCTGAATTCAGTGAAGTGAGTAATGTCATGCGCTGGCTGGCGCCGGGTGTGCTGGTTTTTAATTACGCACTCATCCTTGGACATTACTTCTCGGGTACCGGCCGCTATTATGTCAATGCTGTTGCCTCCGGTGCCGGGCTGCTGCTGACCCTCCTGTTGTGCATCCTGCTGATTCCCCTGTACGGAACTACAGGGGCGGCCATCGCAGCAATCGCTTCCTACCTCCTGACCTCTGTCGTGGTTTTCTGGATATTCTCGCGTGAATCGCGGATTTCCCCGGCCCGCCTGCTGCCCCGTTGGTCGGATCTTAGTGCACTGTGGAATGAAGGTCGTTCTTATCTTGCCAAATTGCGAAATCATGAATAAATTCGGTAAAGCATTCAAAGCTTTGGGGATGATACTCCGGCGTCCCTCACTGCTGAACCTCGTGCTCGACGATGAAAAAGATCATCGCTCCTTTGTTTCGGAAAAGTACGGGATGGCGGCCGGTTTACCGGTCATCCCTTTCAGCGAAATCGTCCCGCCCGAAATCAGTGTGGAGCCTTATGCCTTTCTGGACGGAGGCTGTCTGCCGACCGACCTCGCCCTGCTCAGGGCACTCTGCCGGATACTGAAAGCGGAGGACTATCTCGAGATCGGTACCTGGCGGGGCGAAAGCGTGGCCAATGTGGCCGCTGAAGGCGTGCGTTGCGTCACTATTAATCTGCCGGATGAAACAATGCGGCAAATGGGTATGAGCCCTGAATACATCGCCATGCACCGTTTTTTTTCACGTGATCTGCCCCATGTGGAACATATACAGGCGGATTCACGTCTCTTTGATTTTACGGGCCTGAAGCGCAAATTCGACCTGATCTTTATCGACGGTGACCACCATACAGAAAGCATTTTTCAGGATACCCGCAGCATTCTCAGTCTCTTGAAGGACGAAAATTCTGTGATCGTATGGCACGATTACGCGTTTAGTCCCGAGAGCCCTCGCTTCAGCGTGCTCTCCGGAATACTGCAGGCCTGTGATGAAAAGCAGCGCTGCAGTCTCTATCATATCTCCCACAGCCTCTGCGCCATTTACATGCCTTCAGTCGTAAAAAGATCAGCCCCCCTGAAGATCAATTCAGAACCGGAGATCTCTTTCAGCATTGATCTGAAAAGTGTCAGGCGTTAGTTCGACGCTCAGATGCTGAACCTGTCGCGCCAGATCAGGTAATTGAGCAGCCGGAATACAAAATCGCGGGACTTACCGAGAGCAGGATCGGAAAAAATCCGGTCCCAGTCCTTCATCAGCAGCGGGTAATTCACCATACCCAGATCATCTGTTGATCTTAAATCCTCAATCATTTCTTTCATGCCTGGGTTGATCTGAATGAGCCAGGCGGATTGCGGTGTGGCAAAGCCCAGCTTGTCGCGTCTCAGCCTGACCGATTCCGGGAGTAAACCAGTCATGGCCTCCCGCTGCAGGGCCTTGGTATAGCCTTTCCGGATCTTATATGAGGAAGGGATGGAGAAAACGAGTTCGATGAGATCCTGATCGTCGGCAAAAGGTGTGCGTGATTCGATGCTGTATTGCATGGAACAACGGTCTTCCCATCGCAGGAGGTTCTTCAGGTAATATCCGGTGAAATAATGATGGAGGAGTTCGTTAACTGTTTTGCTGCTGAATTCTCCTGACAGTGACAGGAGACCTGAATGGGCCTGACGTGCTTGTGCAGTAAAGTAAGCCAGTTCCGGACGATAACGACCAGCCAGGCGGTCGCGCCTTTTGGCACTCAGGTGAGCATCAAGCCATATCTTGAGCAGGGAGCGGAAGAAAATACCGCCTGTTGACGGAGAGTTCTTCAGAGATAGCAAGGCAGACGGAAAACCTGTCAGGGGTGATTCTCTGAACAATTCGATCAGATGTGAGGTGACAAAAGTCTGGTAACCGGCAAAGAGTTCGTCGCCGCCCTGACCGTCGAGCAGGATTACGCAGCCGTTGTCCCTGGCGCATTTCATCACCATGTTCTGGGCAAAGGTGCTGGTTGAGTAAAGGGGTACATCCTGGTGCCAGACCATATCGCTGATGGCCGGCAAAATGTCTTCAGCGCGGCAGACGGCCTCATGAGGGAAGGCTCCGGTGGCCTCATTGATGATTTGCGCCCAGTGGGATTCATCGCTGTCTTTATGGCCGTTGGTAGCTGTAAATGTATGCAGCCCTGTCCCGCTGTCCCTGTTCAGTAAGGCAGACAGGCAGACGATGCTGCTGCTGTCAAGTCCACCGCTGAGACAAAAGCCGACAGGAACATCAGATCGCAGGCGCAGTTCCACAGCACGCTGCATCTTCTCGCGTACCTCCGGAAGGTAAGAGCGGAAGACCGTTTCATCAAAAGGCCGGTAATCCCTGAAGAAAGACAGATGATAATAGGAGCGGGTATTGAATTGTCCCGTTACCAGATGGTATTCAAAAAAGTGTCCCGGCTTCAGTTCCCTGATGTTGTTGAAGTGCCCTTCTTCCCGCATTTCAACTCTGCCCAGCAGAAGATGTTCATATACGGATCCGGCGGGAAGCCCCGTCCTGATATCCGGAATGGCCAGGAGGGCCTTCTGTTCCGAGGCAAAGGCAAACACATCCTGGTGATAATAATAGAGGGGTTTTACTCCGAAACGGTCCCTGGCACCAAAAAGGATCTGTTCCCGACGGTCGTAGATCACAAAGGCCCACATGCCGTTGAAGCGGTCAAGACACCTGAATCCCCACTTCAGGTATGCCTGCAGCAGGACTTCAATATCGCTGCGTGTTTTGAAAAACACACCCTGTTGCTCGAGTTCAGCACGTAATTCAATGTAATTGTAGATCTCACCATTGCAGCTCACCCATACCATACCGTCGTCGCTGCACATGGGCTGGTGACCCGCCTCGCTGAGGTCAATAACCGAAAGCCTTCGGTGGCCCAGTGCGAGAAAAGGCACAAATGGCAGAGTGTCAGATTCATTTTGCGGAGCATAACGGAAAGGGGCATTCCAGGCAGAGGCCTGGGTATCGTCACTGCCTCTGCAGCAAAAAGCATCCTGACTGAAAAAGGCAAATCCTTCATCATCGGGGCCGCGGTGCCGCAGCCGCTGCGACATTGCGCGTATGATCTCCTGAAGATCAGTCTTGCCGGGATGATGGGTCAGAATACCGCTTATTCCGCACATACAGCAGGGGAGGGTTTAGTCACTGGCTTTATCCTCAAGTAAAGGTACAAAACGAAAACTGCCGTGTTCTTTCTTTTCAAATTCAGCTTCCCCCTTCCGGATATAGGTACACATGGTCTGCACCTCTTCGCCGAGAGGGATCACAAGTATACCGCCGGTTTTCAGTTGTGTGAGCAGGGCCTGTGGTACGACCGGCGCACCTGCTGTAACGATGATCTTATCAAAGGGCGCATAGGCAGGCAGCCCCTTGTACCCATCGCCGTAAAACATCCGCGGTTCGTAGCCAATTTTCGGCAGGAATAACTTCGTACGCTGATACAGGTTCTTCTGTCTCTCAATAGTGAATACCTGGGCACCGAGTTCCAGCAGTACACAGGCCTGATAACCGCTTCCCGTGCCGACCTCAAGGATCTTATCGCGTTTCTTTACCTCCAGCAGTTCCGTCTGGAAAGCGACGGTATAAGGTTGCGAAATGGTTTGCCCGCTCCCGATCGGGAAAGGTTTGTCGTCATATGCAAATTTCAGGAAGGATGAGTCCAGAAACAGGTGGCGCGGAATATTGCCGATGGCCTGCAACACCCGCTCGTCGCTGATGCCTTTGCGGCGGATCTCAGCAAGCAGTTGTTTGCGCAAACCTTTATGACGATATGAATCTTCCATTTTTGATTTTCAGTGCTTAAAGCTGCGGGAAAACCCTATTCTCAGATTTATGCGAAAGTAGCCATTTCGGAGGAATAATTCCCGTATTTTTGCCGAAAATTCTGAAGATATGAAGATCGCTGTTTTGGGAGCAGGCCACCTGGGGAAGATTCACATCCGATGCCTGAAAGAGATTCCTGAGTACCAACTGTCAGGCTTTTATGATCCGGACCCGGCCATTTCGGAAAAGGTGGAAAAGGAATTCGGGATCAAACGTTTTGAATCCATTGAAGCAGCTGTTGATGCTGCAGAAGTCATCGATATCGTTACCCCGACTGTATCCCATTTTCAGTGTGCTTCCGCGGCCATGCAGGCAGGACGCCATGTTTTCATCGAGAAGCCCCTGGTCACGACCATCCAGGAGGCCCGTGAACTGATCAGCATCGCAGAAAAGGCGGGCGTCAAGGTCCAGGTCGGACATGTGGAGCGTTTTAACCCCGCATTTATCGCCGCCGCTCCTTTTATCGAGCAACCGATGTTTATCGAAACCCACCGCCTGGCTCAGTTCAATCCCCGCGGTACTGATGTCCCTGTCATTCTCGACCTGATGATTCATGATATCGACATCATCCTCAGCGTGGTAAAGTCAGACCTGGCCAACATCAGCGCCAGCGGAGTGGCCGTTGTGAGCGATACCCCCGATATCGCCAATGCACGCCTGGAATTTCAGAATGGTTGCGTGGTCAACCTCACCGCAAGCCGCATTTCGATGAAGAACATGCGCAAAACACGGATGTTTCAGAAGGATGCTTACGTCAGCATTGATTTTCTGGAAAAAGAGTGCGAGATCATCCGCCTGAAAAATGTGGAGCAGCCCGATGCTCTCGATCCCCTGGCCATGGTGATCGACCTCGGTCCCGGAAAAGGCAGCAAGCAGATCTTTTTTGAACACCCGGAAATCAAGCCCATCAATGCCATTCTCACGGAACTGGAAAGTTTCCGTCAGGCCATTGAGCATAACTGCACCCCGCCTGTTACCATCAACGATGGTACAAGAGCACTGGAAGTTGCCTACGGGATCATGGACAAAATGAACCTGATGCTCAGTAAATTGTAAGTTTCTTCCTGTTTTTCTCTTCCTGATGCAATAAGTTTTCACCTTAGCCGTTAAGGTCTATGAATTCTACCAGATCGCACAAAAACCGTATGGGCAGCAAATCCACGTGGTATCACAAAGCCACAGGTACAGCTTTTATCCTGGGCCTGTTCACCCTTCTTTCAGCCTGCGATGTTCTTGATCCTGAAGAACAGATCCCGGCTTATATGGAAATCGATGGCTTCACGCTGACCGTGAATCCTGTTACCGACGGATCCGCCTCTTCAAAGATCACAGATGCCTGGGTATACAGCGATGGTGAACTGATCGGTGTATTTGAACTTCCATGTAAGTTCCCTGTATTGCAGGAAGGTTTTCATAATATCATCATCAAACCCGGAATCAAGGTTAACGGTATTTCCGGCTCAAGGGGATATTACCCCTTTTACGTTCCATTTGAGCAAAGAATTGAGCTCATTGCAGGGCAAAGCGTAAAAGTGACTCCGGGGATCAGCTATTATCCGGGAAAGGTTCAGTTTAACGAAGCCTTCGAAGACGGAGGGATCGCCTTTGTGAGTTTCGGAGACAGCGATACCAATATCGTGAAAACCAGTGACCCTTCTCTCGTCTTTGAAGGTTCCTATTCAGGAGTGATGAACCTTAACACTACGGATGACTATTTCCTGATCACTACTGCAGATGCCTACGATCTGCCCAAAACCGGAACCCCGGTTTTTCTGGAAATGAACTACAAGGCAGACCTGCCCCTGATCGTGGGACTCATCGCCCAGATCAGCGGTGAAAACCAGAAAAAGGAAGTGATGATCCTGAACGCCAATTCGGAATGGAATAAAATATATATCAATCTTACGGGGGTGACTTCCTCCAATCAGAGTGCAAGCAACTTTAAGCTGTATTTTGAAGTCTACGGTGACAGTGCAACAAGCAGCGCGAAGGTTCTGCTCGATAACGTGAAACTGGTTTATAACTGATCTTCATGAATCAACGCCTACAGGCCATTAAGTTTATTCTTTTCGATGTCCTCGCCGCCATCATCGCCTGGGTGCTGTTTTTTATTTACCGCAAGTATATCACCACCGAGAACCTCTCTAACCTGATGACCGTGGTTTTCACGGATGATAACCTGTATTATGGTCTCCTCATCATCACCGCGCTTTGGTTGTTCCTCTATGCGGTCACCGGGACCTACCTGGATGTCTACAGGAAATCAAGATTGCGTGAGCTCGGACAGACCGTGCTGATGACTTTTATCGGGACACTCATCATCTTCTTCATTCTTATCCTTGATGATCAGGTCGGGTCGTATGTGAATTATTACAAAGCTTACTTTGTCCTTTTCTGTCTGCATTTCTTTTTCACTTTCCTGTTTCGTTTTATACTGCAGTCGAGTATCGCCTGGAAAATTCAGAAACGCCAGATCGGTTTCAACACCATCCTGGTGGGCAGCAATGGCAGCGCGGTGGCTATTTTCAATGAAATGGAAAACCAGCCCCATACGGCAGGAAATAAATTCGTTGGTTTTGTTTCAGTGAAGCATTACGATAAACACCCGATGGAAGCATATCTGCCCCATCTGGGAACATTCGACAATATCCGGCAGGTGATTGAGGAGCACAAGGCGGAAGAAGTCATCATTGCTATTGACCGGGCTGAACACAAGTTCATCGAAAATATTATTGCCATTCTGGAGGAAGCACCTGTTATTATCAAGATCATCCCCGATATGGAAGACTACCTCATCGGTCACGTGAAGGTTTCTGCCATCTGGCATGCCCCTCTGATCCGGATTTCCCCTGAGCTGATGCCGCCCTGGCAACGTTCCATCAAACGAATGATGGACATTATGGCCTCGGTAATTGCCATCATTTTATTGCTCCCCGCCTATATCATCGTTGGTGTAGGTGTAAAACTGAGCAGCAGGGGTCCGATCCTGTATTCTCACGAACGTATCGGGATCAACGGCAAGCCTTTTATAATGTACAAGTTCAGGTCGATGTTTGTCGATGCCGAGAAGAACGGACCGCAGCTCAGCAGTAAGAACGATGCCCGTATCACCCGCTTCGGCCTCTTCCTTAGGAAAGTCCGCCTCGATGAAACCCCGCAGTTTTTCAACGTCCTCAAAGGCGATATGTCACTGGTCGGGCCACGTCCCGAACGACAATTTTACATCGATCAGATCGTTAAACGTGCCCCCCATTACCGCATGCTGCACAAGATCAAACCGGGTATTACTTCCTGGGGACAGGTGAAATTCGGTTATGCCGAAAATGTGGACGAGATGATCGAACGCCTGAAATTCGATATCCTCTACGTTGAGAACATGAGTCTGGCGATGGACCTGAAGATCCTCATCTATACAGCAATGATCATCATGCAGGGAAGGGGCAAGTAAGCTCAGATCATTCCGGCTTCTATCATCTGTACGATCTTCTCAATTTCCTTGTCTTCGCCCTCAGGATCATAACTCATTTTCAAGTCGTATCCGAAAAGCTTACCAATGGCCTGGTAAAAAGTGGCCATGATCTTGCCCCTGAATTCCTTGATCAGTTCGAAAGATGAATTGCCCGTTTCACGGTCGATCAGCTTGATCAGGATGATGCCCTGCTTATGCGTCAGGTTCTTGATATCATCCTCAAATTGTTCGCGGAGATCGTCTTCAGCTTCTTTCATCCGCTGACGGCGCTCTTTTTCAGTCTTCGCGTTTTTTACAATTTCCTCATATTCCCTCACCTTTATCCCGGTGATCTTGGCATAGGGATACACTTTCTTCACATTTTTCACCAGTTTGGTGAACTTGACCGCCTCAGTCTTGTTTTTAAAGGCCACCGGGGCAAGGATCCTGACTTCGTTCAACACATAAATGGGCACCGTGTCCCCGTTGATCAGCATGGCCTTCAGCAGATAACCGTCGCTGACCTGCGCTCCGAGGGGCAGAACGAACAGATGAAGGAGGATTGCGATGATCAGGCGGTTTTTCATGAGGGGCGGGCCTTCCATGTTCTGTGCCAGTCAATCCGCAGGATGCCGGCCTTAATGCAAAGTTAGTGATTATTTTTATGGCGGGCCCTTTTTACGAGCGACCAGATAAAGCCCACGGCCATGAGAATACAGCCCATCCAAAGGATGTTGATCCAGGGAAAACGGCTTGCCTGCATAAACACCACATCCTGCCTTCGCGTATGCAGACTCAGGGCGGCTGAATCTTCCTGATAAGGCACCTCCAGCCTGATCCGCAGACCCAGACTGTCGTGTAGTGCATCTGAGAATTCTGCTTTTCCCGCTGAGTAAGAGAACACCGGCCTGAAACTGACTTCCGCTCCGCCCGGCTGAAGCAGGCTGCAGAAGGCCTGCGACCGGATAGTCCCTCCTTCTTCAAGGGTTTCCACATAATTCAGGTCATGAAGTATGAGCAGTCCCAGCGGGGTGATCATGCTGTCGCCCACTGCAGCCGTTCCCCGGAAGGCGGGACCGTATTCATCGGTGGTGATTTCGGCGTGCGACAGATAAACAAAGATGTCTTCATGCAGTTCTTTGCGGGTATCCGGTACGGGTACCGCACCCATTCCCTCTTCTTCGATCACGGCCGGCCACAGGCTGTAGTCAAGGTAGTATTCCCCTTTCCGTCCCTGATGCAGGAAGTCTAATCTGTACAGTATACGATCACCGGCCGTTTGCCTCCCGGCGTAGCTTGCATAAGCGTCTTTCAGTGCGACGATCTGGCCTTTGACCATTTGTTGGCCCCGGGAGCCATGTCCCCCTCCGGCCGTCATTTCCTGCCTGTAACTGAATGTGTATACCGCCCCGGCGATGAATACGATGAATCCCAGGTGTGCCAAAGCGGCTGCAAAGTTGGTCTTGCCGCGTCGGAGCCTCAAGATCTCATCCAGAACGGCAATACCTGCAAAAAAGAGGGTAAACAACAGCAGGTAACGCGGCCAGGGGATTACCGGATTCAATAGTATAAAAGCGGTAAGCAGAACAGAAGCGCCCAGTACAGACGGCAACAGCGCTTTTGACCATTGCACCGGGTCCTGATCGCGGGACTTCAGATAAATGCCCGATCCAAGCAGCAGGGCCATCAGCATGACCAGCCACTGCTGCCAGTCGTTGTAAAAAGCCACACGGTCGGCAGGGGGAACCAGTTCCAGTCCGAACCAGTGATTGATCGCGGGAAAAGAGGTTACCGTGATGATCTGCAGGGCGGAAATGATCATCACAGCGGAGGCGAGGAACATCCAGAACCTCCTGGAAAGTAAAGGTAAGCGGGCTTCTTCGGTCTGACTGCGCCCGTGTTTCCGGAGACCGGCCAGCAGCGGGGTGAAGAGGGTGAGGAGCGTTAACAGGAGCAGCATGCCGACACCCTGTCCGCCTGAAAATGAATGTGCGGAGCTGTTGCTCAACACGCCGCTCCTCGTAAGCCAGGCTGCGAAAAGCACGAGGATATAGGGGAAGAGGCTCATGGTTTTGCCCATCTGCCGGTACCGTGGAGAAAGCAGCAGGTGCAGGGAAGCCATCACCAGCAGCCAGGGAACCAGGGAGGCATTCTCAACAGGGTCCCATGACCAGAATCCGCCGAAGGTCAGGTCCTCGTAAGCCCAGGCGCCGCCCAGAAGCAGGCCGGCACCCAGCATGGCAGCAGCGAACACCATCCAGAACAGCGGGATACGTGAATTTTCGTTTCTGATCCCTCCCAGGGCATAAGCATAAGGGATGAGGCATGCGGCGTAACCCAGAAACAGAACCGGGGGATGTATGGCCATCCAGGGATTCCGCAGCAGCGGATTCAGTCCGTTGCCTTCTGTCAGAAAACCGAGATAACGGGCGTCTTTAAAGAGGGGCATCGACATGTATTCCGGCATTTCGCGGAGCAGTACAAAAGGACTCCTGCCAGAGGAAAGTATGCCGGCATCCAGACCAAGAAGCATAAAGTTCAGCAGGATCTGTACCGAGGCGATGACAATTAAAACTGCGGGTAGGGCATCTTTCCGGAAGATAACGATACTGCCGAGCAGTGCCTGAAAGAGGATCCAGACGAGAAGGCTTCCTTCTTTCCCCGCCCAGAGGGCGGAAATAAGATAGGCATTGCTCAGATCGGTGGATGCATACTGCCATACATAATGGTATTCGAATCGGTGTTGCGACAGTAACAGTAACAGGACTATTGTGGCTGACAAAACAGCAGCGAAGTGAAGCAGAAATGCTGCACGTGCCGCAAGCATCACACGCGGTTTTTTTCTTCCGGCAAGGCTCAGCAGAATAACCGCTGCCAGGCAAACAACAGAAAGAATGAGGCTGTAATGGCCCCATAATCCCGGAAGCAGATGTTCTCCAATATATTCCATACATCAGGTCTTATGACAAAAGTATGCATTTTCTGTCAGAGCAGGCAGCGCGCAAATCCTGCTTGTTAAGATGTCAAAGCTTTCTTTCACTCCTTTGACGCAAAGAGGGTGAAATTACAAAGGCATGATTACTTTTGTATCAAATTGAAACTTATGAAAACCGCAATCATCGGAGGTTCGGGTCTTGAGAAACTCGACATTTTTGAGATACTCGAAGAGTGCAGTGTCAGCAACGCCTTTGGAACACCCAGTACCCCGCTGATCACGGGGAGGATCAAAGGTCATGAGGTCGTATTCTTATCACGGCATGGCTTCGGGCATACCACACCCCCCTCGCAGGTGAATAACAGGGCCAATATCATGGCGCTGAAGGAAGCCGGCTGTGAAAGGATCATAGCGACCACAGCCTGCGGAAGCCTGCGTGAAGAAATCGGCAGGGGACACCTGGTCATCCCGGATCAGTTCATTGATTTTACACGCCATCGAGCCGTGACCTTTCACGAGCATTTTGATGAAGGAAAGATCATGCACACTCCCATGGCCGACCCCTTTGATCAGAGTCTGAGATTGAAAATCATCGAAGCTGCGCGGGATTTACCGGTCATTATTCACCAGAAAGGAACAGTCATAACAATAGAAGGTCCCCGTTTTTCAACCCGCGCGGAATCCCATATGTTCAGGGCCTGGGGCGCCGATGTGATCAACATGAGTACCGCACCGGAAGTTATCCTGGCCAATGAAGCCGGTATCCCTTATGCAGCCATAGCCATGAGCACCGACTATGACTGCTGGAAAAGCGGTGAGGAAGCGGTGAGCTGGGAGGCAGTGCTGGAAGTTTTCAGCCAGAATGTACATAACGTCACAGACTTGCTGCTGAGGTTTTTCGATAGAAACTGATCGTGATCAGCCGGCTTTTGTAAGACATCAATTACTGTAAAATCATTGAGTTATAGTGATATGAGGTTAATACTAATATTTTAACTTTGCGGCATAAAGAATCTGATCATGACAAGAAAGCAATGGTATGAAAGCCTGTTTGAGAATTACGGGCGTAAATATGATGCTGAAGTATTTACGCAAGGAACCATTGGTGAGTGCGACTTCATCGAAAAGGAACTGAAGGGCGACAAATCCCTGAAGATCCTGGATCTGGGGTGTGGTACCGGCCGACACAGCATAGAGCTCACGAAAAGAGGCTATCATGTCACCGGTGTGGACCTTTCGGAATCGCAACTGAACCGGGCAAGGGAGAAGGCAGCGGAAGCAGGCCTGCAGATTGATTTCCGGAAAATGGATGCCCGTTATAATGAATATCATCATGAGTTTGATGTAGTCCTCATGATCTGCGAAGGAGCTTTCCCGCTGATGGAAACCGATGAAATGAACTACATGATATTGCAGGGCATTGCTGCAGCATTGAAACCGGGAGGGAAGGTCATCTTCACCACCCTCAACGGACTTTTCCCGCTCTTTCACTCTGTCAGGGATTTCCTGGCGGCTCAGCACCAGGACGGCAACGCCTCGTACGATAAGAATACCTTTGATCTGATGACTTTCAGGGATCACAACATTACCAGTATTGAGGATGATGACGGGAATCTCATGGAACTGGACTGCAACGAAAGGTATTATGTTCCTTCAGAAAATACCTGGTTGCTGAAAAGTCTCGGCTTTACGGATATATATATCTGCGCTGCCCGCATGGGAGAATTCAGCCGCGATCACGTGCTGACAACCGAAGATTTCGAGATGCTTGTGGTGGCAGGCCTGAAATGATAATCTCCCGGGTTTCATCCTGTCCCCGGGACAGGAATCTTACCAGAAAGCCCCGACTGCAAGGAGGATGGCGAACAGCAGTCCGGCGAACAGAAGGGCTGCGATAATCCATCCCCAGATCATAAAACCTGCGGAAAAGAGGAAGGCTGCCAGGACAACCCAGCCTGCAAATTCAATGATGCCGAGGATGAAGCCAATGATGGAGTACCCGATCCCGACGCCCCGCATATCGGCAACACAAATAGCAACAGCTACCGGACTGGCTGCCGGAATGAAAAGGCCGAACAGGCTGGCGTAAAAGCCCAGGACCCCGGCCAGACCTTTGTTTTCCTCTGTTTTCTGCTGATTGACCGGCTTTCGCGATGGGTGATCATCCGAAACGGATCCGGGTATGGCCGCTTTTTCTGTCTTTACCGGACTGGGCCTGTCAGGGTTCACGGATTTGAACGGTCTGATCCGGATGCTGTTATGCTCTGAAGGCTGATGAGAAGCTGAAGCCGCAACGGAATTCCGGCAGAGGGGATCAGGCCTTGTGCTATCGGCATTCGGTGCACTTCCGGCATCCGCAGTGCTTTTATCACATTCCGCATCCACCAGCCTGTTCATCTGCTTCACAGCCTTTACATAGTGCCCTTTGCGGTATTTTCTTTTTTCAACAGGTGCCTGTGTGCTGACACGGATGCTGCTGCAGCCGAGACTCAGGAGCAGGAACCCAAGCAGAATGTAGTGTACATATCGTGATTTGGAAACCGACAGGTGATTTTGCATGAGGGTATTAACGTATCAGGTTGATGATGCCTTTGTAATGGTGTTCGTTGCGGTTCACATCCACAAAATCGATGAGGTAAACATAAACCCCCGGTTCCACATCTTTATCCCTGTAAGTCCCGTCCCATCCCGGATGCGAACGGTCGGCAAAAAAGATCTGTTCGCCCCAGCGGTTGAAAACACGCATTCTGAAAGTGCTTTCATCAATACCCTCACCGATGATGGTGAAATAACTGTTGATGCCGTCGCCATTGGGCGTGAATGCATTCGGGATAAACACGGCAACATCGGGCTGTATAACAACCGTATTACGGGCCGTATCGTAGCAGCCCGTACTGGAAGCCACCAGTGTGATGATGAATGTTCCGGTATCAGAATACAGATGCTTCGGATTCTGAAGCGTCGAATAGTTCTCTGTTGAACCGGCATCTCCGAAATCCCAGAACCATTCTGTTGCGTTGATCGAATGATCATAGAAGGAGATCAGCGGGTTGTCGATCCCCGCCATTTGCGGATTCAGAATAAAATCAGCAACAGGCACAGGATACACCCTGATCATCTGATGGATCACATGACTTGCCGGACAGCCGTTCAGCGGCACCACAGAAATGCTCACATCGTAAAGTCCGTCTTCGGTATAGGTGTGTACAGGGTTCGGATCCGTCGATGTGTTCCCGTCGCCGAAATCCCAGAGATAGCTCGCCGTGGAATCATTAAACAGGTTCATGAACTGCACCCTGAGCGGAACACAGCCTTTGTTCGTATCTGAAATAAAGTCAACGCTTGAGGAGGGATAAACGAAAACGGTGACCCAGGCCTCACCCGTGCAGCCGTTGTCGTTGCCGGTCACCTGGTAGGTGGTGGTTTGTGCAGGCTGGATGCTCAGTGTGCTTCCGTTGATCTGACCGGGCATCCATGTGTAGGATGTGGCTCCGGTGGCCGAAAGGATGACCGTTTCTCCCGGACAAATGGTGTCGGGACTGGCTGTGGCTGTAATGCCCGGGAGAGAGTTAACACTTACTGTAACCTGTGCCGTGGCCGTACATCCCTGTGACGTTCCGGTAACAGTGTACTGGCTCGTACTCTGTGGACAGACATTCAGGGTAGCACTGGTATCACCGGTACTCCAGAGATAGCTGTCCGCACCGGACACACTAAGGTTACTGCACTGGCCGGAGCAGAGTGAGGGCGGGGACGCCTGCACGTTCAGTACAGGAGAAGGATTGACGTTTACCGTAAGCGTAGCTGTGCTGGTACATCCGGCCGGGTCGCTGCCGGTGACCGTGTAGGTGGTTGTTGTTTGCGGGCAGACGTTGACCTGCAGGCCCTGCAGACCACCGGGATTCCAGACTGCACTTGCAGCACCGGTCAGTGTCAGAAGGGTACACTGACCGCTGCAGAGGTCAGGCTGGGCAGCCGTGGCTTGTATTTGCGGCGGGTTACCCACACTCACGGTCACGGTGGCGCTTCCTGTGCATCCGCTGAGGTCACCTGCGACCGTATAGGTTGTGGTGCTTGTCGGGCAAACGCTGATACTGCTTCCGTTTTGCTGACCCGGGTACCACACGTAGTTCCCCGCACCGCTTGCCGTCAGCGTGCTGCAATCGCCCAGGCAGATCCCTGCAGGACTGGCGGTGGCAAGGATCTGAGGGTTGGCACTTACATTAACGATGACGCTTGCGGATGCCGTGCATCCCTGGGTTGAGGTTCCGGTAACGCTGTAGGTGGTTGTTGCGGAAGGAGTCACGCTTTGCGTATTCCCTCCGGGTCCGCCCGGGTTCCAGGTGTAGGTGCTGGCTCCGGAGGCCGTGAGCAGGCTGGATTGTCCCGGACAAATGGTCTGCGGGTTGGCACTCAGGCTTACTGCCGGGTTTGGTGCAAGCGTAATGGTGATGACGGAGGAACCGGTACACCCTCCACCGGAGCTTGCGTTCACTGTATAGGTTGTGCTTGCTGACGGGCAGACGCTGACTGTTGCCCCGCTCATGCCCCCGGGGATCCAGGTATAGGTTGTGCCGCCGGCAGCGGTGATGGAAGCGCACTGGCCCGGACAGACTACGGGTGTATTGGTGGAAGTGGTGATGTTCAGGCTGGGGCTGATGCTGACTGTCACACTCGCTGTGCCCGTACAGCCCGATTGTGTGCCCGTTACGGTATAGGTTGTATTTACGGTGGGACAAACACTGACGGTGGCTCCGCTCATGCTGCCGGGCATCCAGGTGTATGTGCCGGCACCGGAAGCGCTGAGATTGCTGCACTGCCCGGGGCAGACACTTCCGGGACTGGCTGTTGCCGTTACGGTTGGTGCAGGGTTCACCACCAGGTTAACACTGGCGGTGGCTGTGCATCCCTGTGATGAAGTTCCGGTGACCGTATAGGTGGTTGATGCGGATGGAGATACACTCACGCTTGCCCCGGTCAGACCGCCCGGGTTCCATACGTAGGTGGATGCCCCGCCTGCGCTCAGCGTGGCTGATTGTCCTGCACAGATGGCCGCGGGGGAAACAGAAGCCGTGACATTGGGGTTTGGATGAACGGTCACCGTGGCTGTTTCAGTATCGGTACCCCCGGAAGGCGCCGTTCCGGTCACCGTGTAAGTGGTGGTGCCCGTCGGCGAAACAACGATGGAAGAGCCGGTTCCTCCCGTACTCCATGCGAAAGTGGTTCCGCTGACATTGCTGGAGGCGGTGATGGTGGCTGTCTGACCCTGGCAGATCGTAGCGCCAGTTGTGGTCACCACAGGATTAGGGTTGCAGAGTTGAATGCTGACATCATCAATAAAATAGCGTGTCTGGGCAACAGAACCACCAACATTAATGCTTGATGTCGCAACATCATTGTAAAAATTTCCTATTGTAAAATGCGTATATGCTGAAGAAGGTGTGAAGGTAAATGATATCAGCGTCCAGTTGGTTTTATCGGTGATAATAGGTCCTGTGTAATTGAGCTGGGGAGTCACGCTGTAAACACACATACTGGAGTTGTAAAATGAGGAAGTGGTGAAGTATACCCCGATATTATTTACAGCATAAATGCATTTGTCTGCCAGTGAAACATAAAATTCCATGCAGTACTGCTGTCCGGGAACCAATGCACTGGAAAGGCTGCCCTGCAGGTATTCGCGGTAGGGTGAGCATCCGCCGTTCCCGTAAACAAACATGGCGCTCATGGAATTTCCTGTCCTGGGCGCCTGGGTCCCGGGTGAAGAGGAGTGGGTTGAAAAAGGGCTGCAGAAACAGGTGGTCGACAGTGAGGTATGGAAGATGTCGGTGGATCCTCCCGTGGGCATGGTCCATCCGTTAATGGCTGAGTTGAATTCAGAAACCGAAACATACCAGCTGCACAGCAATGATCCCATATTCACACTCTCGAAGCCGGGGTTATTGACCAGGTTCTGTGAGCGGACAGTTGGAGGGTTTCCGGCCAGGATCAGGGTGAATAACAGAACCACAAGTTTAATCTTCGCTCTGGGGGAAGCACTAATGTTAAACATTTCGGGTCGTTTAAGGTTTACAGATGAATATGCAATAATAAGAAAAAAAACAATATTTAGACTTCATCCCGCTAAGTTTTTTTAAGTATCTGTTTTTTGTGAATATTTTTCACCAAAGGTCGTAATGATCACACATTGAGAGTGATGTACTTAAGGTGCTGTAAATTTCATCCTCTTACAGAACGGTTCACGACAGAAATTCATATCTTCGCAGGGAGAAGGCTTCAACTGATAACCAATTAAACATAGTATTGATATGAGTACAATTGCCAACATTTATGCACGTCAGATCCTGGACTCCAGGGGAAATCCAACCATCGAAGTGGATGTCATGACCGATTCCGGGGTCATCGGAACTGCAGCGGTTCCTTCGGGAGCATCAACAGGGGTACACGAAGCACATGAGCTGCGCGACGGGGATAAGAAGGTATATATGGGGAAAGGGGTCATGCAGGCGGTTCAGAATGTCAACAAAGCGATTGCAGAAGAACTCAAGGGAATATATATTACCGAGCAGGGGATCATCGACCGCATCATGATCGATCTTGACGGTACGCCCAATAAATCGAACCTCGGAGCCAATGCCATTCTCGGTGTTTCACTGGCCTGCGCCAAAGCCGGAGCCATTACTACCGGACAACCGCTTTACCGTTATATCGGCGGAGTGAACGCGAAAATTCTCCCGATTCCCATGATGAATATTATCAATGGTGGTTCACATGCCGACAACTGCATCGACTTTCAGGAATTCATGATCATGCCGGTGAAAGCAGAAAGCTTCGCAGAAGCGATCCGTATGGGTGCGGAGGTCTTTCACAACCTCAAGGCAGTTCTGAAGAAAGCCAGTCTTTCCACCAATGTGGGCGATGAGGGTGGCTTTGCCCCGGATCTGAAATCCAACGAGGAGGCCATTAAGATGATCCTCAAAGCCATTGAGAAAGCCGGGTATAAACCGGGTGAAGATATTTATATTGCACTGGATCCTGCTTCATCAGAATATTATCTGCCGGAAGAGAATGTCTATCATCTGAAAAAGTCAAGCGGCGACAAACTGAAACCGGCTGAGATGGTCGATTTCTGGAAAGACTGGGTGAAGCGTTACCCCATTATCTCTATCGAAGATGGTATGGCCGAGGATGACTGGGATGGCTGGAAACTGATGACGAAAGCACTGGGTGATAAAATCCAGCTTGTTGGTGATGACCTGTTTGTGACCAATTCTGCACGCCTGAAAATGGGCATAGAGAAAGGGGTCGCCAATTCCATCCTCGTTAAGGTGAACCAGATCGGGACCCTGACAGAAACAATTGAAGCGGTGAATATGGCATACAACAGCAGCTACACCGCTGTGATCAGTCACCGTTCGGGAGAAACGGAAGATACCACCATCGCTGACCTGGCAGTAGCACTGAATACAGGCATGATCAAAACAGGAAGTGCCTGCCGTTCTGAGCGCATCGCCAAGTTCAACCAGCTGATCCGTATTGAGGAAATGGTCGGCCCCGTTGCCCATTATATGGGAACATCCTTTAAATTTATCAAGGGTAAATAATATTTCAATATGATGATGAGGAAGTCAGGTACAGCCTGGATGCTCTTAGGTTTTGTCATATTACTCGCTTCCTGCGGGAAATATGAAGACGGTCCGGCCTTCAGTCTCAGCAGCAAACGTTCGCGGGTCATCAATGTGTGGAAAGTGGAGACGGTGAGCCTGAACGGAAACGACTATACCAGCCTCTGGAAATTGCTGTATCCGCAGTTCAGCCTTGACATCCAGGCCAGCAATGATTACATCACCACATGGTCACCTTCGCTGGTGGAAACCGGCCAGTGGCGGTTTGATGCTTCCCGTGAAAATGTCATTACCACGCCATACGGCTCCGGGCAAACAACCACCTGGCGGATACTGAGGCTTAAAAGCGATGAACTCTGGGTGGAGACCATCAGCGGGAACGACAAATCGGAATATCATATGACCCCTAAATAACAAGCTTAAAATGAAAAAGACACTCAGAAAAATTCTCAAATGGACAGCCATTGTTCTGGCCATACTGATCGTGCTCATGATCCTGCTTCCCATCATTTTCCAGAAGCAGATCGTACAGGCGGTAAAGGATGAAGCCAACAAAAACCTGAATGCTGTAGTAGATTTCAAAGACTACGGCATGAACCTGTTCAGCAGTTTTCCCAATTTCTCTCTCAGCCTCGATGATGTCAGCGTAACAGGCATCGGGGAATTCAGCAAGGATACCCTCGTCGTGATGGATGCCCTGACCGTTTCGGTGAACCTTTTCAGTGTGATCAGCGGCGATACCTACACCATCCGCAGGATACAGCTTGACCGCCCCAGGGTGCACCTCAAGGTCCTGCCGGGCGGGAAAGCCAACTGGGATATCGCCAAACCATCGGCTGATACAACGGCCGCCACTGAGGATGCTGAAGCGTCGAAATTCAAACTCAGTCTCCGAAAACTGCTGATCAATGACGCGGATGTGCTGTATGAGGATTATGACGCGTTTATGTTTGCCAGGGTTGACAGCCTGAACCACAGCCTGAGCGGTGATCTGTCGGCAGACTTCACCAGCC
The DNA here is from genome assembly GCA_937934705.1 of uncultured Bacteroidota bacterium. Lineage (GTDB taxonomy): Bacteria > Bacteroidota > Bacteroidia > Bacteroidales > CAIWKO01 > CALGYY01. The sequence goes on along the minus strand of CALGYY010000277.1, from coordinate 10,193 downwards.
TGAGCACCAAAACTTTCATCAAGGCAGTCAGCTTCAGCTATGCCGGTATACCGTATCTGAAAGAGGCCCGCATCATCCTGAACGCCGATATTGACGCGGATCTGAAAAACTCGAAATACACTTTTAAAGAGAATGAATTCGGAATCAATGAATTGTTTCTGGCCTTCGACGGATGGCTGGCCATGCCCGACAGCAACATTGACATGGATCTGAAATTCTCTGCCAGTCAAACAGAGTTTAAGAACATTCTTTCATTGGTTCCCGCGATCTATATGAAGGATTTTGAATCAGTCAAAACTTCCGGAACACTTTCACTGAGCGGCTTTGCCAAGGGCACGTACAGCGATGCGGGATGGCCGGCATTTGAGGTCCTGCTGGATGTTTCCAACGGCATGTTCCAATATCCTGACCTCCCCGGCTCAGTAAACAATATCACCATCAACGGAAAGGCCAGCAACCCCGGAGGCAGCGAAGACAAAACCATCATCGATGTGAAAAAGATCCACCTCGACATGGGAGGGAATGCGGTTGACGCCAGTCTGTACGTTTCCACACCTGTTTCGGACCCGAACATGGATGCTGTTATCAAAGGGAAAGTGGACCTGTCGAAGATCGGAGATTTTTATCCCCTTGCGGAAGGAGAGAAACTCAGCGGGCTTTTCACCGCCGACATCGCGATCAAAGGACGCATGTCGTACCTCGATCAGGAAGCCTACGAGAAATTTGATGCAAAAGGCAGCCTGGGCGTGCAGAATTTTGAGTACAGTTCAAAGGATTTGCCTGAGGCGACGAGCATCAGTAAAGCTTTGCTCAATTTTACTCCAAAAGCCATGGAGCTGGCTTACCTGGAAGCAAAATCCGGCAAGAGTGATTTCAGCATGAAAGGCCAGGTGAGTAATTATATCGCTTACTTCTTCAGGGATGAATTGCTGAGCGGAACCTTCAGCCTGAATTCCGGGCTGACCGACCTCAATGCATGGATGAGCAGCGGATCTGAAGAAGCGGCGGCGCCTGCGGCGGAGGAAGAAGCATCCGAAGGCGGAGTGATCGAACTGCCTGGAAATATTGACTTCACCCTGAATACGCAGATCACGAAGGTTCTTTACGACCAGATGGAGATCACCGATGTGAGTGGTACCGTCGGACTGAAAGACCGCACGGCAGTCATGAAAGATCTGAAAATGAACCTTTGCGGAGGATCTCTGGTTCTTGGCGGCACTTACTCCGGTGTGAATCCATTGGCACCGAAGGTCGACTTCGCTCTCGACATCCGCGATTTCGACATTCAGCAGACTTTAAAGAACCTGCCCTCTTTGGGTAAGTTTGCACCCATCGCTGAGAAGACCAGCGGCCGTTTCAGTGCCAAAGCCGCGTATGCTTCAGTGCTGACCGGTGACATGAGCCCTGACTACGGCACGGTAAACGCATCCGGAAAACTTCAGACGCGTTCCATTACTATTGTCAATGCTGGTTTTTTCAACAAACTCTCTGAGGAGTTGAAGATTGACCTGTTCCGGTCAATCACGCCCGCAGATATGAGCATAGGTTTTAAAATCGTCGATGGTGTGGTATTCTCAGAACCCTTTGATTTGAAATTCAGCAAATCCACGCTGACCATCGAAGGCTTTATGAAGCTGGACGAGAGCATACAGTATGTAATGAAGCTGTCTGTTCCCAGGTCGGAATTCGGCGGGAAGGCCAATGGGGTGCTCGACAACCTGGTATCCCAGGCCAAAGGCAAAGGACTTGACATCAAACCGGGAGAAACGGTCGACATCGAGATCCTGGCCAGCGGTACGGTGAGCAAACCCGTCTTTAAGATCGGTTTGAAAGGAAGTATGGGTGACCTCATGGAAGACCTGAAAGATCAGGCACAGCAGGCACTCGAAGAGAAGAAAGAGGAGATCATCAACGAGGTGAAAGACCAGGTGAACACTGCCCTTGAAGAGGCCAACCAGAAGGCACAGCAGATCATCGCCGAGGCGGAAGCCAAAGCGCAACAGATCCGTGAAGAGGCCAAAAGAGCCGGCGACCAGTTGATCGCGGAGGCTGAAGCGGCAGGACAGAAGCTGATTGATGAGGCCAAAAACCCGATCACCAAAGCTGCCGCAAAGGAATCCGCCAAAAAACTGAAGGAAGAAGCGCAGAAGAAAGCTGATAAACTCAATGCTGAAGCTGACAAGCAAGCCACAGATCTGCTCAATAAAGCCCGGGCAGAAGCTGAGCAACTAAAAAACAGTGCAAAGCAATAAGTGCTGTCCTCACCCGATTCAGGGATGCGTGAGTTACATCTCCTGAACGGATCTGTGATGACCGTAATTATTACTTGTAATTCTGTCAGATTTGTAAGTACTTTGCATGCGGCAATTTTAAGAATGTTGACCATTATTTTTTGATATGAGATATATGAAGCGTTTGTGGGTATTGTTACCTCTGTTTGTTCTGACCGCCTGTCCTTACGAATCACCCGTGCCTGTCGACGAGCCCAACATTGCCATCGATACCGCGCTGTTCGGAAAGTGGAAGCATATTGACGAGGAGAAAAGCTATGCTTCAGTATCGAGACAAAGCGATCATTGTTACCGGATGGTATACAATTCCTGGACGAGCGAGCACAGGAGCTATGATGTGAAAATGTTCACCGCACACGTTTCGGTCCTCAGCGGTTCCTATTTCCTGAATGTTCAGCCCGATATGAAGACCGGGGGCAGCTATTACATCAGTGAGCTGAATGTCAATCCGGGGAAGGATACCCTGACGCTGCGGCCTGTATCGGATGAACACCGCCGGAAGTTTTCCAATTCCGTGGAATTCAGGGAATGGATACTGAAAAAGATGAAGAAGAAAGACTTCTTCGATAAAAAAGAGCTTTTTGTCCGCGTGCCCTGATCCCCTGAAACAGAGCATATAAACAGCTTAAGGGCTTTTTGTATCTTTGCCCTTCACCATTCATGATCGGTTTGAAACCCTTTATCCGGAAATGCTCCGCTGTACTCCTTGTTTCAGGGATGGGTCTCATGGCTGCTTCGTGTCAGTACATGAACAGGGGCGTCAATGCTGTGTCGCACAGCATCAGGGCGCTTTACCCCGAAAATCCGTCAGCTGCCCTGCCATCTGAATGGAAGGATACGGTTCAGGATATAAATCCGGCTGAAGAAGATCCGGCACTGATCAGGGCCTCACATGAAGCGGGATTCTGCGGCGACAGTATGACCCTCAGGCTTGAATCATCAGAAGGGAAGATCGTGTATACCCTGGATGGCAGTACGCCGGGGCCGGAAAGTCCTGAATTGACCGAACCCCTGCTGATCACCAAACCTACGGTGGTCAGAGCGGCCGTCAGAAATGAGAACGGTGAATACCTGCAAGGATATACAGCCACTTTTCTGCCCGGCTTCAGCACCGTGTTTCCTGTGCTCAGCCTTTCTACTGACGAGGGAAGCCTCTACAACAGTGACACGGGGATCTTTGCCGGGGCAAGGATGGCCGACAGCAGCGTGGTGGCCACTGCACGTGAGCACAACTTTTTCCGGAAGATCGAACGCAAAGTGCAGGTTGAATTCTTTGAGTCTGACGGGAAGAGGGTGATCTGCCAGCAGGCCGGGATACGTGTTTTCGGTGGACTTACAAGGATGTTCCCTGAGAAATCGCTCCGCATTATCGCCCGGGAGAAATACGGTAAAAAGCGCTTCCGTCACCGCTTCTTTCCCGATCGTGAGAATACTTCCTTCAAGAGCCTGGTCGTCAGAACCTCCGGAAATGATTATCGTTCCACCCGTTTCCGCGATATGCTGATCACCCGTCTGGCTGAACCCCTGGGAATTGATGTTCAGGCGGGCCGGACCATCGTCCTTTTCATGAACGGTGAATACCGGGGGATTTATCACCTCAGGGAAAAAATTGATGAACATTACCTGGAAGATAATTTCGGCGCGGATTCCGCAGGGACAGATATTTTGCAGGCCTGCAGGACGGTGGAGTACGGGAGTGACGATGCCTACGACAGCCTGCTGAATTATGTCAGACGCCATGATCTTTCGGATGAGGCGCATTTCGAAGCCGTGGAAGGGATGATGGATATTGAAAATTATACGAATTACATACTCACAGAACTATACATCAACAACCTCGATGCACGCGGCAACATACGGTTCTGGAGGGCCTCCAACCTCGACAGGAAATTCAGGTGGATACTGTATGATACCGATCATGGCTTTGGTCTCAGCATGCCGGTCTCCGGCAATTTCCTGCGGGCATTTCTGCACCCTGAGGATTCAGCATGGTTCAATCCGGCCTGGTCCAGTTTCCTGCTGCGCTCACTGCTGAAGAATGCGGATTACCGGAACTATTTCATACAGCAGGCAGCCTGGCTGATTTCGGGACAATACTCTGCGGCCCATGTGCTGCAATGTATCGACCGGAAAGCAGAGGAGCTTGAACCGGAGATTGACCGTCATCTCGAAAACAAAAGGATCAGCCGTGAGCACTGGGAGCAGCAGGTGTTCATCCTTCGTGATTATGCCACAAGGCGGCCGGCGTATTTCATGCAGCATATCAGGGACGAGTTCGGAACCGGAGAACTGTGCAGCCTCAGGGTGAGCATCAGTCCGCAGGGAGCAGGAAAGATCAGCGTAAACGGGAACCCTCCGGTGAATTCAGTGAACACTCAGTATTTCTGCGATATCCCGCTCAGCCTTGAGGCCTTGCCTGATCCGCGTTATTGTTTCGACCGCTGGAGCATTGCGAACGAAGGGCCATCCATGACAATAAAAGGCAAGATTCCTTCGATTGTCCTGTATTTCAAAGAAAGACCGGCCTCTGAATATCGCGGACAAATTGTATTCTCAGCCATCCATCCTGCCGGGAATGCTAAAAACGGGGGGGACTGGATAGAGATATTCAACCGAGGAAATGAGGCTGTCAGCCTGAATCAGTGGGTGTTTTCCGACAGTGCTCAGATCTGGACCCTGCCCGACGGGCCGGAACTCGGGGCGGGAGAGAGCCTGATCATCTGCTGCGACACGGCCTCTTTCAGAAAGCAGTATCCGGAGTCCGGTCTGCAGTTTAGAGGAAATTTTCCGAAAGGCTTTTCCCGGGTCAGCGAACGATACGGTCTTGTGGATGACAAAGGCCGGCTGGTGGACGATTGCAACTGGCCCGATGGCCGGCAGAATACCGAGATCAGCGGCGATTATTCATGGCTTGCCGGATGGGAAGAGGGAGAACGGCAATGGAGCTTACATCGCGGTATGCCCAGGCCGGGTGAAGGCGGCCATGCTGACGCTCCTTTCTGGATTTCAGTAAAAGAATTGTTTATTATGTTGATATTTCTGATGTGGTCATAATATGAGTGAGAGTATGAATAAGGGAAAACTGCTGCCCATGCTCTTCATCCTGGGGCGCGGGCGTTCAGGCTCAACGCTCCTGAAGACCATGCTCGACGCACATCCGCAGATCTGTATCCCCGGGGAGTCCCGCTTCCTCCAGTATATGTATTACCATTTTCGGAAAGCCGGAAATTCCGGTGATAAGGTCAGGAAAGCTTTTATGGAAGCCCTGCCCGCCTCCTTTGAGGCACCGCCTTTTGATATGGAGGGACTCCGGCAAAGGCTTGAAAATCTGCCGGCTGAAGCCGGTTTCCGCGAAATGATACAGGCCGCGTATCTTTCCATCCCCTCGGTTTTTCCGAAATCGAATATCCGCCTGATCGGTGATAAGAACCCGCGTTATGTTTTCTTTGCCACTGTCATCGCGCGCCTTTTCCCGTCGGCCCGCTTCATTCATGTGATCAGGGACTGCCGCGACAGCACCCTCTCCTTCATGAAGGTGAAGGGAATGGAATCCGAAAAAAAGAATGCAGCTTTTCTGGCCTGCAGGTGGAACATTTACAACCGTCAGGTCGAACGCTTGTCGGACCGCTTCCCCGAACGTTTTCTGCGCATCCGCTATGAAGACCTGGTTATGGATCCGGAAACCATCCTGAGGAACATCTGCAGTTTTGCCGGTCTGGATTTCGATCCTGCCATGCTGAATTACCATCAAAAAGTGAATGAACTGATGGAGGGAGAAAATGCGGTATACAGGGATATTCACCAGGGACTTCTGCAAACCGTAAATGCGGATAAATGCGGGATCTGGAAAACCAAAATGACGGCCCGTGACCAGAAGGCCACCCATGCCATTGCCGGAAGGATGCTGAAATCGTACGGATACGAAGTCCCGCCTGGAGGGGAAGGATCAGGGAAGACTTTATTATATTTGCCTCAACGATGGCAGGCTTCGGTTCCACTCTATGCTAAAAAGGTTTTGTATCGCATCCCTTGGTTGATGCGGACTTTCTATGCCATCAAAAAAAGATAGCAGAGTATTTTACTGAAATGATCTGTGAATCGGACATTTTAATGGAGTGCTTACGCAATTACTGAAATGGATTAAACAAGAACTCAAACCATGAAGAGCCTGAAAATACAGCGTAATCTTTTTCTCATACTCTTTTTACTGGCAACCTTGGCAGTCATACTCATGCTGAGCTCAGCAAGGTGGTATTATGTTTATCCTGAAGCTGAAGTTAATAAGGTGTACCGCGATAGTCTTGTGAAACTGGCGATCGGGGCCGGACAGCACCGGGATATGCCTTTTTCTGCCGTGCTGTTATACCGCGATTCAATGATCGGCCATGGCATCAATACCGTTATCAGGGATTCCTCTTTTACAGGCCATGCGGAGATCAATGCCCTGCAAATGGCTTTTAAAAGCTACGGACCTCAGGCTTTCAGCAAACTGAATCACGACGAAATGCTGATGCTCACCACCTATGAACCCTGTGCGATGTGTAAAGGAGCCCTGTGCTTCTACGGCATAACAAGAGTGGTGTTTTATAAACCCAAAGCTTTTGTGCACTGGAAGCGTGATCATGTGAATGAACTGAAGTATGACCTCAGAATACGAAGTAGCGGGCAGGCGGATCTCCAGGATTCCATCATCGGGCTGTTTCAGGAAAAGCTCGGCATTGCCGCTCAGTCGGAATAGAGGTTGGCTTGCTTTCCGCTTCCCATGAACCAGGCAGTGAATTTCCGGAATCCCTTAAGCCTCGGGCGGGATTTCTCACATGTCCTGCACTGCAGTTCCGCTTCATCCGAGGTGAGGCCTTTAAGAATTTCCCTGAAGGCAGTTTTCTGATACAGCTCATGGTAATGGCTGACCTCAGCCAGGTTGCCGATCACGTGTTTCAGGCCCCAGTCCATGTGGCAGAGACCGATATCCCCGTTGGGGAACAGGATATTGTGATGAAAATCATTGCAGGGAGCCAGTTCCCCGCATTTTCTCACCGTCGCCGGTCTTTCAGTGATGCGGATATTCCCGGCCCTGTTGCTCAGCCCGAAATAGCGGACACTGACCTTGTGTTCGGTAAGTATACTGAGCACCGCCGGATGAATGTTTTCCTGCCGCTCCGTCCGGTGAAACTTCCAGTCGGTGTTGGGCACAGGTCTTTGCGCGAGTTCACGGATGAGCGCGAGATAATCATCATCGACCCGGATACGCGATATGCCCTGATCGTCCGGCAGGTGAATCACGAATTTCAGAAAGGGAACATGACGCAGGGCCGGCAGATCTTCGGTTTTAATCCCGATGCAGGTCGTGTTCACCCTGATCTCATAACCTGCACGATACGTGTGAAGGATCATATCCGTGCATTGTGGATGCATGAAAGGCTCACTGAAACCGGCAAAGGAAATGATGATATGCTTCGGCACCCGGCGCAGCCAGTTTTCGTAATCCGCAGTATCCATCACCATAACTGATGAACGCCGGCGGTAAGCCTTCACAAATACATCCTGCGGACAGTAGGCACACTGGTTCACGCAACCCACACGGGTGGTGATGGCCAGCGAACGCTCCGTATGCAGCGTTTTATTGATCCTGTATCTGAGATGCAATTTCATCCATTTGCCTGAGGGCGATTTCCTGTTGCTGACTTACAATGGTTCTTATCTCCTGTTTTATATCTGAATAATTTCCAAGCAGCAGACTGAGCTTTTCTGCGAAGATCTCCGTGACCTTACCGCTGATCCAGTCCTGCCCGCGCGAAACATCCGCGATCAGCCTTTCCTGCTGCAGCGCTTTTCCGACCACGCCATCGAACTTCACTGAGTACGACAGGGGAATAGCGGGTTTTCCCTGCTGCAGCGAAGAAATGGTGGCATGCATGCGGCCGCTTACGGTGAAATACGCTTTCCCGATCAGTGTCCTGGCCTGTATGGCGCTGTATTCACAATTGTCAAATATACATCTATTCTTAATTTCATCATCCAGCTTCTCTAGCAGATCCCTGATGATCAAACGGTCGTCTTCCGGACGGGTCACATGAGGCAGCATCAGGAACTTCATGCCCTGCAGGGCTTCCCGGCGGTGAAGCAGCCGGATGAATTCCGTCCAGCGCCCGAGATAAGCGGTACGGTCGGAAGTGAAGAGTCCGTAATACCCTGCAGGCACCAGCACAACATAGCGGTTCTCTTCCGCTTCACTTCTGAGGCCCATATCACGCTGCTCAGACAGGGGAAGGTCCGGCAGTGCGAGGTCGGCGCCTTCATAAATGCGGGGCAGTGCGAGAATTTCGCGGCAATAGTGCAGCGACCAGGGGTCACGCAGCCAGATGTCCGCTCTTCTCAGGCATTTCCGGGCCAGCGACTGTCTCCATCCGTGAAAAGGTCCTATGGTCTGGCCGGCCAGGATCACCGGGAACTTCCTGCTGTATTGCCTGATCCTGACCAGATCCGCGGCAACCTGCCATCCTTTGTAATACTCGCTGAGATCGTCCCCGCCCAGGATGACGATGGCCTCTGCACCGAGTTTTCTGAACGCAGGGGGGTGAAGAAAAAGCTTACGGTACAGGCTGAGCAGCTTTCCTGCAGCGGACATCCGGCTGTGTGTCGTGATCATGAAGGGAAGCCGCGAAATACGGTGCCTGTTGCCCGACTGCTGCCTGAGTCTCTCCAGATCCTCTTCCCCCTGCAGTTCCACCAGGAAATGATACTCATCATCACTGTGGCGGCTGAGATAATGCATGAAATTCAGCAGCATCATGAACGACCCCAGGTTGAAGGTGTTGTGCGAATGGAGGATCAGTATGTTCTTCGGTTTCTTCAAAGGGGAATTAGTCTCTGGACTGATAAAAGAGTTTGTTTTTCCGGAAGAATTTTTTGGCCCTGCGGATGCGGGCATTGATCACCCGGTCGGGAACCTTGGGTTCAAGCACGTAGGAATCGGTGCCCTCGGCATCAAAATACTTGATCAGGTGTACACGGTCGAAGCGCAGAAGTTTCAGAACCTCCAGTGTCATATCAAACTCTTCTTCCGTTTCCGTGGGGAATCCGGCGATGACATTGGTGGCGAATTTCAGGCGGGGACTGGCTTCCCTGAAAGCGCTGATGGTTTCGATGACCTCTTCTATCGTATGGTTGCGGTTCATCAGGGCCAGCATGCGGTTGCTGCCGCTCTGGAAAGAGCAGATGATCTCGCTGATCCTGCCGTTCCGGGTGTATCTGATCAGCTCGTCACGGTAACGGATCAGGAATTTCGGGTGAAGATGTTTGATGATCCATTTCACCTGCAATCCCTGGTCGGCTTCCGCCAAGGCGCTGAGCAGGGAGGGGAGAAACTGCTGCTGATCGATTCCCCAGGAACCGACATCGTCGCCGATGAACTCAAACTCCCTTTTTCCCTGCTGAAGCAGGGCCCGGTATTCCGTAAGGATGGAATCCACGCTGCGGCTGATCAGATTGCCCACGGCCCGTCGCTCGGAACAGAAAGCGCATTCATTCGGACAACCCCTGCTGACCCAGATAAAGGTGGTGTCGTTGCTCTCTTCTTTTTCACGGTTCCAAAGGGCGTAGATGCGCCCGAAGACCATCTTCGGGTTCTGCAGGTAAAGCAGGATGCGGTGCATGAATACCTTCATCCGTATGCCTTTGTACAAAAGGTTCTTCTGAAGCGGTTCGTTGCACTCAGGGACCTCACGGTAAGGCACCCTGAAATCCGGAAAGTAAGTGTCGATCAGGTTCAGATCTTTGATGGTGAGCGCCTTTCCGCCGAAGCGTTTGCGGAACAGGGTAGGGGCCGCGGCAGGCAGGCAGCCCAGAACGATCAGCTCTCCTTTCTGACGGGCGAAGTCCTCGATCGGCCGTATGCTCTCA
>CALGYY010000276.1 GCA_937934705.1 uncultured Bacteroidota bacterium | reverse complement strand
TTCTTTCGAGATAATGTAACGGGGTATCGGAGTATCGGGGTATCGGAGTACGCCTTGACTTTCGACTTTCGACCATATGACTTTTGGACTTTCCGACCTTATGACTTTCGACGCTTTCTCACTCCATCACTTCATCACTTCATCACTCTGTCACCCGGTTACCTGGTCACCCGGTCACCTGGTCACCCGGTTACCTGGTTACTTCTTTCGAGATAATGTAACGGGGTATCGGAGTATCGGAGTACCGGAGTATCGGGGTGTCGGAGTACGCCTGGAGTTCGACTTTATGACCTTATGACATTCGACTTTAAGACTTCGACGCTTCATCACTTCGTCACCTGGTCACCCGGTTACCTGGTCACCCGGTTACCTGGTCACCCGGTTACCCGGTCACTTCTTTCGAGATAATGTAACGGGTTATCGGAGTATCGGGGTGTCGGAGTACGCCTGGACTTTCGACTTTCGACCTTATGACTTTTGGACTTTCCGACCTTAAGACTTTTGGACTTTCCGACCTTAAGACTTTCGACACTTCCTCACTCCATCACTTCATCACTTCCTCACTCCCTCACCTCCCTCACCTCCCTCACCTCCCTCCAATTTTCCCCTAAACATCATGGTATTAAAAGATTTTACTACCTTTGCACCCACTTTAAAAAAACGCATGATTAATATCACATTACCGGACAAGAGTGTCAGGACTTACGAAGCGGGGGTCAGCGGGCTGGAGATTGCCAAAAGCATCAGCGAAGGTCTGGCCCGGAATGTATTGTCGGTGAAGGTTGACGATGAAGTTTGGGATCTGAACCGTCCCATCATGAAAGACGCCAGGATCCGCTTGTTTACCTGGAATGACCCGGAGGGCAAAGCAACGGTATGGCACAGTTCGGCTCACCTGATGGCAGAGGCGGTTGAAGCGCTTTATCCCGGAACCAAATTCGGGATAGGGCCGGATATTGAGCAGGGCTTTTATTACGACATTGATTTGGGTGACCGCACGATTTCCGATGCGGATTTCAAAGCCATTGAAGACAAGATGCTGGAGCTGGCGCGTAAGGATCAGAAATTTGAGCGTAAAGCGATCAGTAAGGCTGATGCACTGGAATACTTCACAAAGAAGCAGGACGAATACAAGCTTGAGCTGATACAGGACCTGAACGACGGAGAGATCACCCTCTACCAGTCGGGAAACTTTGTTGATCTCTGCCGTGGTCCGCACCTGCCAGATACCAGCATAATCCGGGCAGTTAAAATTTTGAGTGTGGCCGGTGCTTACTGGCGGGGGGATGAAAAGCGCAAACAGCTGACCCGATTGTATGGCATTACTTTCCCCAAGCAGAAAGAGCTGACCGAATACCTGACTTTGCTTGAGGAAGCGCGCAAGCGCGACCACCGGAAGCTGGGTAAAGAACTTGAATTGTTCACCTTCTCACAGCGGGTGGGCAGCGGATTGCCCTTATGGCTGCCAAAAGGGGCTGCCTTACGCGAACGCCTGGAGCGTTTCCTGAAAGAAGTGCAGCGTAAAGCCGGTTACGTACAGGTGATCTGCCCTCACATCGGCAATGTGGAACTTTACAAGACCTCCGGACATTATCAGAAATACGGCAAAGACAGTTTTCAGCCCATGAAAACCCCTGTGGAAGGGGAAGAATTCATGCTGAAGCCGATGAACTGCCCGCATCACTGTGAAATATACAGCAGCAAACCCCATTCATACAAAGACCTTCCGATCCGCATTGCCGAGTTCGGAACGGTATACCGCTATGAGCAGAGTGGTGAGTTGCATGGATTGACCCGTGTGCGTGGTTTCACGCAGGACGATGCCCATATTTTCTGCCGTCCCGACCAGGTCAAGCAGGAATTCATTGGAGTGATGGACATTGTACTGCACATTTTCCGCGCTTTGGATTTCAAGGAATTCACTGCGCAGATTTCGCTGCGCGACCCGGACGACAAAGAGAAATATATCGGATCGGATGAGAACTGGGAAAAGGCCGAGCAGGCCATAATGGAAGCGGTGAAGGAAAAGGGCATTGAGGCCAGCATTGAGATCGGGGAAGCCGCTTTTTACGGGCCCAAGCTTGATTTTATGGTCAGGGATGCGATCGGACGCAAATGGCAACTGGGAACCATACAGGTTGACTACAACCTGCCGGAACGTTTTGAACTGGAATACACCGGGGCCGACAACCAGAAGCACCGTCCGGTCATGATCCACCGCGCACCTTTCGGATCCATGGAGCGCTTTGTTGCCGTGCTCACCGAGCATTGTGCCGGAAAATTCCCATTGTGGCTCACCCCTGAACAGGCCGTGGTGATCCCTATCAGTGAGAAATTTACGGAATATGCCAAAAAAGTCTTACTTTTGCTCGAAAATTACGAAATCCGCGCCCGTGTCGACGAGCGTAACGAAAAGACCGGCAAGAAGATACGGGATGCAGAGCTGGACAAAGTCCCGTATATGCTGATCGTGGGAGAGAAAGAGGAGGCGGATTCCACCCTTTCCGTACGCAAGCAGGGGGTTGGCGATCTGGGGACCCAGACCGTTGAAGCGTTTGCCGGCATGATCAACGAAGAGATCAGAAAAATGATTGAATAACAGACCCTTCACAAGGGCAAAAACAAAAGAAGTATAAACAAAAGATAGGAGAAACAGTTATAGCACAGAATGGTCCTACCCCTCCGTTTCGCAGGGGATTCGTAAAGAAAGAAGATCCGCACCGCATCAACGAACGCATTAAGGCACCCGTTGTCCGCCTGGTGGGTGAAGGTATTGAAACAGCGATCTATCCGATCAGGGAGGCGCTGGAGATTGCCGAAAACATGGGACTCGATCTCGTAGAGATCTCTCCGACGGCCAACCCTCCGGTGTGTAAAGTAGCTGATTATAAAAAGTTTCTTTACGAACAGAAGAAGAAGCAGAAAGAAATGAAAGCCAAATCGGCAAAGATCATCGTTAAGGAGATCCGTTTAAGTCCGAACATTGACGATCACGACTTCAACTTCAAGCTTAAGCATGCCATCAAGTTCCTCCAGGAAGGAGCCAAAGTAAAGGTGGATGTATTCTTCAGGGGTCGTTCCATTGTATACAAAGAACAGGGCGAAATCACTTTGCTGAAATTCGCCGATGAACTTTCAGAATATGGCAAGCCTGAGATGCTGCCCAAACTGGAAGGGAAGCGGATGATCATGATACTGATTCCGAAAAAATAATCACCAGCACCATAATATCTATTCACTTAAAATTCATCAGGAATGCCAAAAATGAAGACGAAATCCAGCGCCAAGAAAAGAGTCGGCGTCACCGGCACTGGAAAACTGAGCAGGAAGCATGCTTTCAAGAGTCACATCCTGACCAAGAAAACGAAGAAGCAGAAGCGTAACCTTACGCACAAGGCTCTCGTGAATTCTACGGATGAGAAAAACATGAAGCGCTGCCTCGCCATGTAATTAATCGAATGTTTAACTTACTCTCAGCCAGTTAAAGAGTCCGCAGCGGACCGCTGAAGTAAAAATTGAATTTTTATGCCAAGATCAGTTAATGCAGTAGCATCAAGAGCTAAAAGAAAAAAGATCCTGAGCCGTGTTAAAGGGCAGTTCGGGAGAAGGAAGAATGTATGGACCGTTGCCAAGAATGCCTATGAGAAGGGCATGGGTTACGCATATCGTGACCGCCGGGCCAAGAAAGGTGATTTCCGCAGTCTGTGGATCAACCGTATCAATGCCGGCGTAAGGCAATACGGCATGTCGTATTCTGTATTCATGGGGAAATTGCACGCCAGCAACATCAACCTGAGCCGTAAAGTCCTGGCCGACCTGGCCACCAATCAGCCGGAAGCCTTCAAGGCCGTGGTAGATATGGTCAAATAAGACTCAGCAATATCATAAATAAAAGCAGGCCCTGGTGAGCCTGCTTTTTTTATTGGGACTTCAAACCTACCCTTCTCAAGTCCCAAAAGCGGGGAATGGATATTACATATTCTGCAAGCGGAAACAGATGGGCATACTGAATCGCACCCTGACTTCATTTCCGCTCTGACGTCCTGGTTTCCAGTCGGGCATATTCTTCACAACTCTTAAAGCCTCTTCATCGCACCCACCACCGATGCCGCGGAGGAGTTCCACTTCAACCACCTTTCCTTTTTCATTCACCACAAATCCGACATAAACGGTACCCTGTAAACCGATTTCCTTGGCGCTTTCAGGGTATTTTGTATTGGCCGAGAGGTACTTGAGCCTTCCTGCATCACCGCCCGGGAATTCTGGCATTTCTTCAACAATCATATGGGTAACAACAGGCGGTTCAACGTCTATAATTCGGGGATCAATGGGCGGATCAGATGAAACCGATCCGGTGGTATCCGTGATCAGTCTGTTACCCACCGTATCCAGCATCATACTCAGATCATCCTCGTCTTCAAGGTCGCTCACCACCTTGATCTCGAAGATGGCTCTGTCTTCCAGCTTAGGCTTGGCTTCTTCCGGAATTTCGATATCGATGGGCTTGGTGTCAGGCGGATCCATTATCACTGTCGTGATATCATGATCTTCACTCAGCGTTTTCTCTCCGAAATAATTGGCCAGCAATGGTGCCGAGACCAGCACTGAGAAAAAGAGAATTCCCCCGATGAGGGCGAGCAGCAGGTACTTGCTGTAATTCCTGCGGTTTTCGTAGGCTCCGTAGGCCTTGTTTCGCGACCTGAAGATCAGGTCGTCGAGACTTCTGATGTTGTTTTCCATTGTGATTGGTTTTTGGTTAGACCGGTTAACAATTCTCACAATGATACTATACATCTTATCTGAGCGACAGGCCGAAACAGCCGCAGGGCAGGAATTAACCAGCGAACGGACAGGCACTAACAGTTAATGGGGAGGGAGATGGATCTATTTTCGTGCGATGCAGAAAAAGTCGAGGCACTGATCGCTGACTTCAGAGAGATAGAAATCCGCTGTAGTAACATCGGATACGAGCTGACCATGCGCTTTATGAAGGTTTCGCCGGTTCATCCTGTTGGCGAGGTCATAGGGGATCTTCAGCATCCAGCGGGGCAACCAGTACTGCATATTCAGGATATCGAAACGGGTGAAGCGTCGTACCGAGCGACGGTTTTCATCATGATACTTCATTACCTTTTCGTTTCCGAAAACACCCTTCATATCCACTTCATGAAAAACCGAACCCACCAGTTTGCTCATCTGCGGCGGTTTGTATTCACGCACATGCCAGGGATTGCGGGTGAGCGACATGAGTTTGTTGGGGGTGGTCAGAATGAGGGTTCCGCCTGGTTTGAGCACACGGAAGGCCTCTTCGAGGAAGAAGCGGTCGTTCCGGATGTGTTCGATCACCTGGAAGGAGACGACGAAATCCATGGACTGATCTTCGATTCCGGCCAGCGGCGGGATTTTGGTCTGATGAAAAACTACATTGGTCAGT
The DNA here is from genome assembly GCA_937934705.1 of uncultured Bacteroidota bacterium. Taxonomy (GTDB): domain Bacteria; phylum Bacteroidota; class Bacteroidia; order Bacteroidales; family CAIWKO01; genus CALGYY01. Next base: position 14,937 of record CALGYY010000276.1, on the reverse strand, counting down.
CCATCGGCGATGGGCGTGGCATGTTTGTCTACCGCGAAATACTTCGTGGCGAGAGGGGCCAGCATTTTCAGCCCGTAGCCTTCTCCGCTGCCGATTTCCAGTACATTTCCGCTGATGCGTTTGGCGGCTTCCTGATAAGCGATCAGATGACGGTGATGGATTACCTGGTCGGCCTGTTCCTGTCCTGAATGTCGTTCTGCTGTCTGCAAATCTGTTTCCTCCGGTTCTGCTAATTATAATCCATCACATACAGGCTTTCAGCCGGTCGGTATGTTTTAATGCCATAGGGCAGGACCCTGAACTGGAATCCCTGAAGGGAGAAGTGCTCCAGGAAAGAAGGCAGGGCATATCTGAGGTTGGGCCAGGCCTTGACATTATCGTGAAACACCACAATGGATCCCGGCCGGGTGTTGAGAACTGCATTGTTCAGGCAGCGGGCCGGTGTTATTTCCTGGTCAAAATCACCCGTTAGTACAGACCAGAAGATCATGGTAAAGTGCTGCCTGATCTCCTGCATCTGGCTTCTTTTGATCCTGCCATAGGGCGGGCGGAACAAATTCGACGGAATGACCTCCTGTGCTTTCATCACATTGGCAACATAGTCTTCATTGCTGCTTTTCCATCCGTTCATGTGGTTGAAGGTATGGTTACCCACCGCATGGCCGTTTGATAAGATGGACTCGAAAAGTGCGGGGTTGCGGACTACATTTTCACCCACGCAGAAAAAAGTGGCATGAGCACGGTACTGTTCCAGCACGTTCAGTATCCATAAGGTATGCTCTTCCGTAGGGCCATCGTCAAAGGTCAGGTAAATCACCTTCTCGCGCGTTTCGATATTCCATATCTCATTGCGCTGATAGAGCTTGCAAAGCAGAAGCGGTGATTTTACAAAATACATGAAGGTGCTTTTCGACGGTTAAAATAGACATAATTGTATCTGCAGGGGTTGCACTGCAAAAAATTAAACGCACATGCCACTGTTAATATCCCTCCCCTGATGCTGATCATTGTGCCGGCACTCCTGTTGATTGAAGAATAGCCGAGGCCCGCTTCACGAGGCTCTCCTGTTTGTAATTCTGTCCCATGCTTCCGAAGGTCCTGATCACATCCGCTGCTTCCTGCAGATTACCTGAAAGGTAAGCTGCATCGGCTCCGCTGAAACGGCTGAAGTAGTATATTTCCTGCTCGTAGCGGTCCATGATCTTATTGCTGAGTTCCAGCGCCTTGTCATTCTCACCGGCTCTGAAATACACATCGGCCATGGGAATCAGCATTTTATCCCATGGCATATTATAATCGGGACTGACAGAGAGGCAGCGGTCGCAGACTTTTACCGCCTTGTCGAACTTGTTCTCATAGGCCAGGGCGTATGCCAGACGGGAGAAGGTGTTCCTGATATTGGCCATCAGGCGGCGGTTGGTCTCGTCCATATAAACGCCCCTCCGGTCCATATTTCCCCAGCTGAATTTGTTCATCATGTTATCATACATGATATCGGTATCCACCCTTCCCACCATTTCATCAATACTTTCACAATAGTAAGGGACCAGCCGATACGCCAGGCCTTCGAGTCTGAAATAGGGTTGTAATCCCATGTAGGCGTCGTCACCTGTAGTGATGGCAAAGTAGACGGGCCTCTTCCATTCGAACTGCGACAGCAGGTCGAGGACGATAAGCGCATTCCGCTGAACTGCATAATCGGAGTAGATGAACCCCAGTCCGGAATACACCGAATCCTTATACCGTGCGGGGATCCAGTCTTCCTGCCGGATACGGGCGCTGTCGACATCAAGACTAAAATTTTTCGTGGGGAAATAATTATCATAACCCCTGATGGTTTGCAGCATCAGCCTTTTATCATCGCTGGTTGCAAAAGCAACGAGCTCTTTCAGGTTGACAAAAGCGCCCGGAGGGACCAAAGCAGAGTCTTCATAGATGAAGGTGATCTCTCGCCGGCTTCCTGCATATTTTTCTCTTGGGAGACTGATGGGCAGGGGTTCGGAATCATAGACTTTCTTTCGCATCTGGTCAATATACCAATCGGTTCCCAGCAGACTGAGATTGACCACCCGCACGTCAGTCCGTATGCCTTCCACTTCCTGTGCGTACCACAAGGGAAAGGTGTCATTGTCGCCCAGTGTAAACAGAATAGCATTCGGGGCGCAGGTATTGAGATAATTGGCAGAGATCGCTGTAGCGGTATACCGGTGTGAGCGGTCATGATCGTCCCATCCTTCTATGGCCATGATCAGCGGGACGCAAAGCAGGCAGAGCAGAAAGCTGATGGCAACGGATAACCATCCTTTCATCCAGCGTTTCATCAGCTGATAGAGCCACAAGACCCCGAAGCCGATCCAGATTGCGAAAGCATAGAATGAGGCGGCATAGGCATAATCTCTTTCGCGGGGCTGGTAAGGCACGGGGTTCAGGTATATGTTGATGGCAATTCCTGTCATGACAAACAGGAGGAAAACGATGAGCCATGTTTTAATATCGCGGTTGAGGGTAAAGATGAAACCGAGTAAACCCAGCAAAAGGGGAAGCATGAAGAAAGTATTGCGCCCTTTGTTTGAAGCCATATAATCGGGCATATCATCCTGCGGGCCGAGGCGGGCTTTGTCGATAAACGGAATTCCGCTGATCCAGTTACCATTCAGGATGCCGCCATAACCCTGAATATCATTTTGTTTTCCCGCAAAATTCCACATGAAATATCGGAAATACATATGACCCAGCTGGTATTTAAAAAAGAATTTCAGGTTTTCCCCGAAGGTTGGCTTGTGGATGACATCCTTCTGTCCCCTGAAATTGGTGATTTCTACAGGTGTACCCACAACCTCCGCCCATGATTTATAACCGCTTTCATGAATCTGTTGCTGTGAGCTCCACATGCGCGGGAAGAAAGTGCAGAAGCGATCGTCATAATTCGGCAGGGCGGCTTTGCGGTCATCGACCACAACATACTTGCCTGCTTTTTCGTCGCGTCCGTAAACCGGGTTCCCGTCCAGATAAGGTTCTTTGGTGTCGAGGGGGGCGCAATAATATTGTCCGTAAAACAGCGGCCAGGTACCATATTGCTCACGGTTCAGGTAAGACAACAAGCTGATGGCGTCTTTCGGACTGTTTTCATTGATGGGCGTTTCCGCGTTGGACCGAATAACCAATATGAGAAAGGAGGAATAACCTACAAGAATAAAAGCCAGGCTCAGGATCGCCGTTTTCAGAGCTGCGGTCTTTTTCCTGCCGAACCACACCAGGACGGCAAAGAGGGCCATCACCAGCAAGCGGATCAGGAAGCTGCCCACCGAGTCTGATGCCATCAGCACGATGATCACCAGCAAAGCGGCGAGTGCGAGGCTCAGGTAAGCAGCCCCTTTTTTTGATGTGGAAGTGTACCATAGAGAAGATGCGATCAATGCGATAATGAGCAGCATAAAGAAGATCGTACCGCTGTTGAAAGGCAGGCCCAGCCAGTTCACAAAGCGGAGTTCGGTTTGTGCGAAGAGGGCCACGACCTGGGGGATGATCCCGTACATGACCACCACCAGCAGGCCGATGGAAACGATCAAAGCAACGATAAAGCCTTTGGTTGAAGGCCTGAATTTGCGGTAGTAATAGACAAAGGTAATGGCCGGGATGGTCAGCAGGTTAAGCAGGTGTACCCCTATGGACAAACCCATAAGAAAAGCAATGAGGATGATCCAGCGCCAGGAGTGTTGTTCATCGGCTACTGCATCCCATTTCAGGATGGCCCAGAAGGCGATCGCAGTGAAGAAAGACGACATGGCGTACACTTCCCCCTCTACGGCTGAGAACCAAAAAGAGTCAGAAAAGGTATAGGCGAGTGAACCGATGATGGCTGCTGCAAAAATGGCCCAGGTGCCGGTCTGGTCAGGCTGTTCCTCCTTCTTCACACGGAATTTGCGCGCAAGGGCGGTAATGGTCCAGAACAGGAACATGATCGTCGCTCCGGAACAAAGGGCCGACATGGTATTGATCATACGTGCAACCAGGGCGGTATCACCAAAAGCAAAGAGAGAGAAAAAACGTCCCATTAGTTGAAAGAAGGGCGCTCCGGGGGGGTGCCCGACCTGAAGCTTGTAGGCTGTGGAAATGTATTCACCGCAATCCCAGAAACTCGTAGTGGGTTCCGAAGTCAGGATATAGACCAGGGAAGCGATCAAAAACATCAGCCATCCCAGAATATTATTTATTAATTTATAATTACTCATTCTTTATATTTTATATTTCTACAACCTTGATTCGTGAAATTAACCCGTGGTTACCGTACCGGTAGAATAGTCGAGTTCAGATCCCATCATACTGTGCGGGATGCCGTACACAAGCAGGGTTACCAGAGCGGCGATGATGATCCAGACGGGTCTGGGTTTTCTGAGGTTCAGCACCATGGCTACAATCCACACCAACAGCGCAATCAGGGTCTTATTGTCGGTGAGGTCCCATCCGAATGGAAATCCCGTCCAGAATTCTCCGAAAGCATATTTCTGGGTAATGGGACCGAAGATCATACCCCCGATGAACATGCAGATCACGGTGGCAAAAGTATAGTAGCGGGCGCGGTTGAGTTTGAAAGCTGCCTGGAGTCCGGCCAGGTTGGACAGCAGCATGGCCAGGAACATGAAAATGATATGCGGGATCATGACCCATGCCGGGACGTCACCGCGAAAGCGGATGATGGCTGTATTCTGATCCAGTACTTTGGTTTCAGATGATCCCTGAAGGATGAGAAAATACTGCAGTTTCCCTGCCGGGGGCTGTGCCGGAAGCAGGCCTACGAGTTCATTCCCCACCTTTTGCATGGGAATGGTGTCCCAGGCTTCGTTAACAGGAAATCTTTTAAATACGATCGATGCTTTTACGATCTTATTGTCAGCAGGGATCCTGACGTCACAGGAGGAAGTACTCACATGGCTCCTGGGTAGTTTAAACTTCAGGACATTCCCTCCGATTACGGTATTCACTCTGAGCGGATAGGTCGGGCCTGATATCCTCTGATACCAGGCAGTAGCCACGGTTACCAGCAAGGCAATGATAATAGTGATAATATTCTTCATGAATGATCCTGTAGATTATCTCATAATTGAATCAGCAATACAAGTTTCTGTTCTCCGCGTAAGATATCAACCGTTATGGTTTGTCCGGGGCTGAAAGTCCTGAGGCGGTCCATATATTCATAGATATTCTGAACGGTTTTACCGTTCAGGGCGGTGATGACATCACCTTTGAGGATGCCTCCGTGTTCTGCAGGTCCGCCTTTGGAAACGCCTCCCACGGCGACACCGGCGACTTCTGTATTGGCAAAATCGGGCATAATTCCCAGTCGTACCCTGAGCGCTCCGCCATGCCTGGTCTTCGCTCTGGGTCCCGCTTCCAGAAAGGTCAGGGCTTCCCCCTTGCGGTCAAGGGTAGCGATGAGGTCAGCCACCAGGTCCGTGATGAGGGCAATACCCCCGGTATTGATCAGATCAGCGTCATCATAGGGTGTGTGATAATCCTGATGAGCACCGGTATTGAAATAGAGTACAGGGATACTGTCGGCATAAAAGGGTGCGTGGTCTGAGGGGCCATAGCCTTCCGGGGAATAATTGGCTTTAAACGTTCTCTCCTTCATCAGATCACCCAGAAGTTCTTCTGCGCCTTCAAAGGTACCGGTCCCGCCGACCGAAATCGCCGGCTGTCCGTTTTTCATTCTGCCCACCATATCGAAATTTACCATGAGGCGGACCTTTTCACGTGGTACGAGCGGATGATCCACATAATGGATGGACCCCAGCAGTCCCATTTCCTCTGCGCTGAAAGCTATGAACAGAATGTTGTTGTTCAGTCCCGCTTTGCTGAACGATAAGATCCTCGCCAGTTCAAGCATTGCAGCGACCCCGGAAGCATTGTCATCCGCACCATTGTGAACGGCAGAAGTATCAGGCATGCGGGAACCTGAGCCGTTGCCACCCCAGCCCAGATGATCATAATGTGCCCCAACAATGATATAGGGATTCTGATGAGTCGGATTACCGCTCAGAAGAGCCATGACGTTCCGCGTTTTGACTGTGGTGAATTTCAGATCCACCGCTGCTCTGAGTTCTTCCAGCACAGGAAGTTTCAGCGCTTTCCGGGATTGATTCAGTTCTGCCTCCAGACCTGCGATGTTTTTTGCGCTTTTGCTCAGGATGCTGTCGGCAAGACTTCTTTTGATATGAATGACGGGGATGCCGCTGCCCGATTTGCTTTTATCATAAAAGAGATTCACCAGAGCATCGTTGCGGTCCCACTTCATTCCGGTGACAAAGAGCACCCCGGCAGCACCCTTATCCTTGGCCACCATTACCTTGGTGCGTTCTTTGGCAAACGGCACGTATACAGCATCTTCATTATCAGGATCAGGGTGTCCTCTGAGTATCATCACCCACCTGCCCCTGACATCAAGGCCTTCGTAATCATTCCACCTGAGACTGTCGGTTTCAAAATCAAAGCCGTAGCCGGCAAAAACCACAGGCGCAGTGAGTTCGGCATTGGAAGAAAAAGAAAAGGGGGTAAAATCTTCCCCCATGGTCAGATTCACTGATCTGAATTTAAGAATATTACCCGGGCCGGCCTCTATATCAGTGGTCACATCAAACTCCTGGTAACCATTATCCCCGGCGGGTTTCAGCCCTGCCTGAACAAAAGCATTCAAGATGTATTCCGCGGCCTGGTTACATTGAAGTGTTCCCGGTTTACGGCCCTGCAGGCTGTCGGAAGCCAGGATCCGTATATCCTTCATGATTCTTGCGGTATCCGGCCTCTGTCCGGTAAGTTCTGCAGACAGCAGTAGAAAAACAAGCAACAGCGACAGGGAAATCAGCCTTCTCATCCGATCAATTTTTGCAAAATTACATTTTCAGCCGGAAAAATCCGCAGAAATCACCGGCACCTCCTCCGGGGGGTTCCGGTTTAACGCATTTTCACTATCTTTGTTATCTCAAAACAGACATGTATGAAACACACTCTTATGATTGTCCTTTCACTTTTCCTCGGGTCTTCACTTTTCGCCCAGGAATTGAACCAGAAGGTTATGGATGAAAAAAGCCAGAAAGAAATCCTGATCGGATATTGCGACCGTACCGGACTGATGTCGGGCGATTTTGGCATGTCCTACACTGAAGAGCACAGCCTTTACAGGCCTGACAATGACGTACTGAATGCTCTGAAATACAAGCTTGACGACGTCCTTTTTGTGATTGTACTGGGCACCTGGTGCGGTGACAGCAAAGAGCAGGTACCTCGTTTCGTGAAACTTCTCGATTGTCTGAAATATGACCTCAGCGGAGTGACCTTCATTGGTGTTGACCGCAGCAAAACAGCGGGCAGTGTTCCCACAGGGGAGTATGGGATCGAGAAGGTTCCGACCTTCATTGTCTTGCGCAAAGGCAGCGAAATCGGGCGTATTATTGAAACCCCCGCCGTAAGCCTGGAAAAGGATCTGCTGGAGATCATCAGCAAACCCTGACCCGCTATTCTCTTACGAGTTTGAAGCGTTTGACCTCACTGCCAGTGGTGAGACTGAGGAAATAAACTCCGCGACTGAGTCCGGGAATATTCAGCGTGTGAATACCATTCCCTTCAGCCGGAATTCCTGCATCGACCAGTTTCCCGGCCACATCTGTCAACGACCAGTTGATCAGTATCATATTCTCAGGTATGATGATGCTGACCCAGCCATTGAAGGGATTGGGGTACACGATAATGTCGGCCGGAGATCCTCCGTAACAATTAACAGCGATCGCCGGAATCTCGTAGTGAGTACCGTCGAAATCGGCCTGTATCAGGCGGTAATGATGCAGGGATTCCCTGAGCAGAGGATCCGTGTATGAATAGAACCTTGGTTCATTGCTGTAGCCAGCGGCAGTAAGGCGACCAAGGGGGGTCCATGAATCTCCGTCCGTGGAACACAGCACTTCAAAATAGTCGCTGTTGGTTTCGCTGAGGGTTGTCCAGTAAAGCGTCACCCTTTGATCCTGACACTGCGCATAGAACGAGGTAAGGGAAACAGGCAGGGGATTGGTTCCTGTTTTTGAACCGAATGTCACCGGGCTGTATGAAGGAAATGCCAGTGTACTGGTGATGGTTCCTGCCGCTGTTGTTCCCATGGTGCTTCCGCCTTTGTCAACCCATTTGTTGGTTCCGCCGCAGTTTTCCATATGCACCACCGTAAGGTCGGCCAGGCTGGTGATACCGCTGCGGGTTCCGTTATCCCAGTAAAGGGTTACTGCCGGGTAGGTGGTGCCTGCATTGCGTTCAATGTTCCAGTATTCTATTCCGCTTGCATGATGCACACCTGTACAGAGAAAGGCAGGATCCCAGTTATTGGGAGAGGGCAGGAAAAAATACTCTGCTGTAAAAGCATCTGTAACGGTTGATCCGGGATCCGCGATAGCCAGTCGTGCAAATACGTTCGAGGCCCCCTGAACATCACCTGTGGGAAACACAAAGGCGTCATCCCCTGTTTTCCTGACCGGACCGTTCACAAAGCTGCTGTTGCTGGCCCCGGACCAGCTGGCTCCATCGTTGAAATTGAAATAGTTGACCGCTGAGCTGACCACATGCCCGTTGGTGAAGGTTACCACAGCGTTTGCACTGACAGGGCTCATCAGGGTAAGAGTTCCGCAACGGAAAACGATCAGGTTGAAAAAAGGTGTTGCCGGATTACTGACGCGGAATGCCGCCGACAAAGCGGTGGCGGCCACCCCGAACTGAACGCTGCCGCCGCTGATACTTTTAGCGCCTGCCCCGGCCAGGAGATTGACGTCATATCCGGTTCCAATTGCAGGCTGGTTTAGAAGGAGACTTCCTGAGCTCATATTCAGGCTGGCATTGGCATCCATGTGCCATGTGGCCGTGGCCGATGTATTTTCGACCTGGCAAAGGTTGATGGTCCCGCCCGAAACCGTGAGGGAGGCTGTTCCTGTAAAGGCCATTCTGGCTGCAATATTGAAGGCTCCGCCGGAAATGATATTGGTACTGCCATTCTGAGCATTGAAACTATTACCGGTACTGTTACCCAGGTTAACCGTTCCTGAGGATATTCTGAAATAACCCTGGTTGGTCAGGGAATAATTGCCGGCCACCAGGTTCCCTCCGTTGAAATGCAGTCCGGCCGTGCTGCTGATGGTCTGTCCGGCGGCCAGTGTCAGGCTGCCACCAGCATTAACGGTCATCAGACCATTGGTGAAGCCAAGTGCCGTAATAGCATTATGTGAAACGGTGATGGGTGAATTTACATTCAGCAGGTAGGTGGTTCCGGTTCCCTTATTCATGACCAGGTCGTAGAAGGTCGTGGTACCTGTAATGGTAGCATTAACCGCCCCTAAGAAATTCACCCTGCTGGTATTGCAAAAGAAACTTCCGCTGTTGGTCCAGTTGCCGTGAACATCCAGTGTATTGGAAGCACTGATGGTCAGTTGGGCTCCGGTTCCTATGGTCAGGCTGCGGCAGTAGGCCGCGGCAAAAATAGTAGGCCAGGTGGCCACACAGCCAACATCGGTGAGTATATATACATTGTTGGCCGAGGTCGGGGGGCCGGCAGGGATCTGGAATACCGATCCGTTATAGACCAGCCAGTTTGTGGTGACACCCCAGTCGTTGCTCGTACGCGGCCACCAGACATAATCCCCGTTCGACAATCCTGCTGAAGAAGGTGTTGTAACGCTCACTGTAACACTGGCCGTATTGGTACAGCCGGTCCCCCCTGTTCCCGTTACAGTGTATGTGGTGGTTGAAGCCGGGGCAACCACATGGGTTTGTCCGGCGCCAAGACCATTGTTCCAGTTATACGATGAAGCACCACCGCCTGTGAGGGTTGTACTCTGAGCCAGGCAAACCGTGGTCAGGCTCGCTGATGCGGTGACTGAAGGTGCTGCGGCCACTGTAACCGTTACAGGAATTCTTTCGCTGATGCAGCTTCCGCTGGCTGCCGACACCCAATAGGTTACATCGGCATACAGTACGGGGGTGGTGTAACTGGAGCCTGTATAAAAGGATGATCCCCCGCTTGAAGTCGTATACCATTCATAGGTGCCGCCGATGCCGCCGCTTGCCGTAATTGTAGTTGATGTTCCGGCACAGATCGGGAAGCTTCCGCTCAGTGAGGGTGGCGGAACGATATTAAATTCCCAGATTGAATACGCAGCATAGTGGGGGCCTGCAAATATACCGTCAAAATAAGCGCCGCCGCCGGGATTAACAGTCGTTTCAGTAGTAGAATATGTCGGCGTAGTTAAATATAGCCGATTACCAAAAGGCGTATAACTGATCTGCGGTACACCTGTATTATTGCCCACATAGGATGACCACTCAGCCGCATAGGCATTATTAAATTGCATCAGGTAACTCTGACCGCCTGAGGCCTTGTTATAATGGCCGGCCAGGGGCATGGTTGTATAATTCGCCCTCGCAGCCACAACGAATTTATTGCATGAGGTGAACTGACCGTCGTACAGCAGAGCCCAGGCCGTAGCCAGGTTTTCCCCCCAATAGGTCGCCCACTGCCGGACACCGGTATTGGAAAATTTCAGGATAAAACTGGCAAAATCATCATAGGAGCCTCCGCTGTTCACATTGGCCGGGCAGGTCTGGTTATAAGCGCCGGCAAGTACCAGTAATGGAAGGTTGGTGCTGCTTGTTCCTCCCATCACGATCAGTTCATTATTGGCCGGATTAATGATCACCCGTGAACCGTTACCCATACGGCTGTCGATTCCGTCATTTCCATTACCACCGTACAAAGTACACCAGTTAAGCACACCGGTGGACAGGAATTTCCCGATCATGATATCCTCTGCAGAGGGAGCCGTCTGATAATATGCTCCGCCACCCGGGTTGACCAGATGTTCATTGGCTGCCGTACTGGTTCCCATCCAACTCACTTCTCCCACGAAGAATATGTTTCCGTTACCGTCAAAGGTCACATTGGGATCTTCCTGAGTTCCAGGCCCTCCCAGGTAGGTTCCCCAAATCTGGGTGAAAGCGCTGTTTGTCAGCATTAAAAACAGATCTGTAAACCCCCCGTTGGTTGCCTGGTTGTAGGCTCCGGCCCGGTTTACTTTGTGGCCGGCAATAACGCCCCAGTCATATGTACTGAGTATAATAGCTACCTGACCTGTTGTCTTGCTCACCGAAATGCTCGGATGAGAAGAGGAGTGTCCGGGAATATTGGTCATGTGCAGCATCTGCCCTGTACTTTTGTTGAAACGCACCCAGAAAGGCCTGGTGGCTGCTGCATTGTAATAAAAACCTCCGCCGTTCAGATAGGGGCCGTTGGAGCTCATCTGATCACCAACGATATGAAGGATGTTTCCTTTAATCGCCATTACTCCCGTACCCAGTGACCAGTCAAGATCCGTAGATCCGCCGAAATAGGTTGACCACACCAGTGCCCGGTTGGGGTTGAATTTAGCAATATAAGCATCGTTGGAGGTTGCGGCCTGAATATACGCTGAACCACCGGGATTGGTGAGCGGATAATTATTCGCCGAATTATCACATCTTCCATAAATAAAAAGGGTTCCCAGCGAATCGGAAATATTATGGTCGTAATCCATATTTCCCGCCATGGTAGCGGTTTCAAAAAAGGTCATCCAGGTCACCACAGGGTCAATGGTCAGGGTTTGATAATCCTGCTCATCTGCAAGTACAAAGCTGATGACATCCCCTTCGCAATGATATTTAACATGGGCCGGAAGCCCGGTATTTCCGTTGAAATATGAAAAAGGAATGTGTTCTTCGAGATCTTTATACAGGGTTCGGATGATCAGCTTATCATCCTGTTTCTCGATCCGCTCCGCACCATTATAGCGAATACGGATATCCTGAAGTTTAGCACCGGGATGAAGGATAATATCGTATTTGATCCCGGTCTCAGTCTGATGGAAAACCATATCCACCCCGGGGTAGATGCCCAGGTACTTCAGCGAACTGAAGTTTCTGACACCCGTGATGCATTCTCTGCCGTTAAGGTGGTAATTAACATAATCGGGCCGGACCTCCCCGGAAACCAGCTGCACGTCAGGATCGGATCCCTGAAATTCGATGTCTATCCTTTGGGTATACTTTCCGAGACTGGCGGTGATACTGTCAATAGCCCTCTGATTGCCTGCATAAGGTGAAAAATCAAATGATTCCGGCTTTGAAAAGACACAAACGATCCTGTCTTTGGTGAAATACAGGTGATCATAGCCCTGCTGACAGGAGAAAAGCACCTCGGGATGAAAATTACCCGAAGCATCCATGATCTGCCCGCGGTTCTCAGTGAATTGTGCGGAAGCGCTGAACGGCAGGAATAACAGCGCAAACATGAACAACAGCAACAGGTAGTTTTTCTTCATAAATATGATAAATTACTTAAGCTGTTTGAATTCAGCAATATTAAGCTATTTTAGCTTAAAAAGCAAGACCGCAGCAAAAAAATCCGGGAAGCTTGCTTCAGACCGAAACAGGCCGGGCCTCCTGAGGAGAAAAAATACTACTTTTGCCCCATGGAAACAGTTGTAAGCGGCATCAGACCCACAGGAAACCTGCACCTCGGGAATTATTTCGGTGCACTGAAAAATTTCATCCGGATGCAGGAAGAACACCGGTGTTTCTTCTTCATTGCGGATTACCATTCTCTCACCACCCATCCCACCCCACAGGATCTGAGAGGTAATGTCCGCACAGTCCTGACGGAGTACCTGGCCGCAGGGCTGGATCCCGAAAAGGCCACTTTGTATATTCAGAGTGATGTTCCTGAAGCCACGGAGCTTTATCTCATTCTGAATATGAATGCTTACCTGGGTGAATTGCTGAGAGTCACTTCCTTTAAGGAAAAAGCCCGTCAGCAGCCCAATAATGTCAATGCCGGACTGTTGACCTACCCGACTCTCATGGCTGCAGACGTGATCATCCATCACGGGACCAAGGTGCCGGTGGGAAAAGATCAGGAGCAGCATCTTGAAATGATGCGGACTTTCGCAAACCGTTTTAACCGCATCTATGGTGTGGAATATTTCCCGGAACCCTACGCATTCAATTTCGGGGAAGAACTGGTGAAGATTCCGGGGCTTGACGGCAGTGCAAAAATGAGTAAAAGTGACAATGAGAATTCCTGCCTGTACCTGGCGGATACCCCTGAGGTCACCAGAAAAAAAATCATGAAGGCGGTGACTGATGCAGGTCCGACGGAGCCGGATCAGCCTGTTCCCAAAACCATTGAAAACCTCTTTAGCCTGATGCATGTTGTGTCCAAACAGGAGACGGTGGATTTTTTCCGGGAGGAATGGAGGCGCGCCAGCATCCGTTACGGGGACATGAAGAAACAACTGGCAGAAGACATGGTTCTTTTTCTGGAACCTTTCCGTGAAAAGATCAGGGAGATCAGTGCTGATGATGATTATATCAGGAAAGTCATCCTCACGGGGAAAGAGAAGGCCAGGGAAAGTGCATGCAAAACCATACGTGAAGTGAGAGATATCATTGGATTTAACAACATTTGTTAACCCCGGTCCCGGGATAAATTCCGCACCATGGAACCCTTGAAGTTTGCCTTTCCCCTGAGCACCTGGCTGCTCCGCGTTGCAGTATTAATATTGGTATACATTATATTTTTTACCACGTTCCGCAGCTTCAACACTGCAGGTATGGAGTTCTGGATCGCTACGGGATTCGCGGTTTTCGCGATGCTGCTGTTTGTAGGCGGCTTCCTGAAATCGCACAACCTGACCCTTGTTGCATCCATTGTTCTGGCCCTGGGATGTGCATACCGGATATTTATGCATTTCGTATTTCATGAAGGCGGATTTGTAGCGATTTATGGTGTTTTTGGTGCAATTGCACTGTATTTCGCGACAGCAGGGAACCGAAAAAAATAAATCACAGGCACGGACAGAGGGGAAAGGAAGATTGAAACCCATTATCACGGAAAAAAAGCAGGAAAGAGCCATTCTGATCGGGGTGGTGATTTCAGGCATTGATCAGGAGAAGGCCGTTGAATACCTCGACGAACTGGAATTTCTGTTAGAAACGGCGGGGGGGCTGACCGTGGGACGTTTTCTGCAAAAACTTCCGTTTGCGGATCCCAGGACCTTTGTCGGATCGGGAAAACTGGCCGAGATCCGGAACTATATTGCTGAGCATGGTATTGATCTGGCCGTTTTTGATGATGAGCTGAGTCCGGCTCAGATCCGTAACCTCGAAGGGGAATTGCAGTGTAAAATTCTTGACCGCACCAACCTGATTCTCGACATTTTTGCACTGCGGGCGCGTACAAGTTATGCCATGGTTCAGGTTGAGCTGGCCCAGTATCAGTATCTGCTTCCCCGTCTGACGCGGATGTGGACCCATCTCTCGAAGCAGAAAGGGGGTATCGGAATGAAGGGTCCGGGAGAAAAGGAAATCGAGACCGACCGGCGGTTCATCCGCGACCGCATCTCCCTGCTGAAAGAAAAACTGAAGGTTATCGACCGCCAGCAGGCGACACAGCGGCAGAACAGGGAAAGCATGGTAAGGGTAGCCCTGATCGGATATACCAATGTGGGAAAATCCACCCTGATGAACCTGCTGAGCAAGTCGCAGGTCTTTGCTGAGAACAAGCTTTTTGCAACCCTCGATACCACGGTACGCAAAGTGGTGATCGGGAATCTCCCTTTTCTGCTCAGCGACACGGTGGGATTTATCCGCAAACTGCCCACCGGCCTGGTGGAGTCTTTTAAGTCGACCCTGGATGAGGTCCGTGAGGCGGACATTCTCATTCATGTGGTGGATATCAGTCACCCGGGCTTTGAAGAACAGATCGCAGTGGTTAACCAGACCCTGTCAGAGATCGGTGCGGCCGGCAAATCAAGTTTCCTGGTATTCAACAAGATCGGAAGAGCGTCGTGTAGGGAAAGAGTGTAGATCTCGGTGGTC
>CALGYY010000275.1 GCA_937934705.1 uncultured Bacteroidota bacterium | reverse complement strand
AAATCCAACGATATCACTGAACATCACACTGACTTCCCTGAACACCTGAGGATCCGTGTGCCCCTTTTGCTTGAGGTCTTCGGCCACGCGCACAGGCAGGATATTCAGCAGCAATTTGTCGGATCTTTCTTTCTCCTTTTCAATTTCTTCTTTCTGAGCTGAAATCTGCGAGTTCTTCTCCTGAAGCAGCAGATTGGATTGCTTTTTAACCCTGTAACCCCGATATATAAAGAAGATCAGAGCCCCGCAGGCCAGCAGCAGTACAATAAAAAGACCCAATGCAATGCCCTGTGCCAGCAGCTTGGCATCCTGTTCAGATATCAGCTCATTTTGCGTGGAGATCAGGTCGTTTTGCTCAAAGATTTGCATTTTCTGGTCTTTCAGAATCTTTTGCTGGCCTGCAATCTCCCCTTCACTTTTGCGAATCAGTATGTTCTGCGAATCCAGTATCCGGATTTTGTTGCTGATCAATTCCTGCTGATAGATGGCATCTTTAACGAGTTTGTCCAGCTCCCGCTTCCGCACTTCCAGTTCCCTTTTCTGCAGTTCAATCTGTTCCTGCCGTCTGCTGATATCGGAATTCAGCTGTTCTATCCGGGAGGTTTGTTCCGCGATTTCAGTATTCTGCTTCTCAATCAATTGCTTTTGGCTTTCAACGATCACTTTTTCCTGCTGAAGTTCGATGTTGACTTCCCGGTAAAGGTCTTTCCAGTCGGTTTCTGTTTGTACCGCCAGGGCAGCAAAAGTTACAGTAACATCAAATCCTTCCTCCTTCAGCAAGTCGGTATTCAGCTCAAAACGCCTCTTGTTTTTGACCACGATGAAGTTGATCATCGATTTGTGAAACTCGAAGTTTTCACTGATGAGCAGGGTATTATCGCCTTTTATCGCGTATAAGACAAGATCGATATCGAAGCCGCTTTCCTTCTTCAGGAAAACGACCTGAACAGAACCGATTTCGCCGACAGATTGGTAATGTCTGATACTTACAGGCTTTCCGTGGACCTCAGTGATCGGAGTCAGGGCTCTCAGTTCCCTGACAAGACCATCATCTTTTGAAAGAACGGCGATCCTGAAAGTATCTATACTGTTTTCGTTAGGCCATGTTACGTAGCGAACCACATCGAAGATGTAGGTTGCACGGGAGTGATCGTCAAACTGCGCGACGGAAATCTTCGCTCCCGCAATCAGAATAACTGCCAGGGCGCAGAAGCTGATCTTCCGGATACTGACCGACGATATAATTCTTTTCATTTTCAGCAAATATATAACAAAATGCTTCCATGGCGTTCTTCCTTCATCCGGCTCACTCCTTTCTGACCATGGAAAGGGTTTATGCCGTATGAATAATTAATGTACTTTTGTTACAAAAGGAAAGTTCATGGCCTCTCTGTTAGCCGAGAATGTACGATTGTCCGTTACATCCATCCGCAGTCATTTATTGCGGACGGTCCTGACCATCCTCATTATCGCTTTCGGGATAATGGCGTTGGTCGGAATTCTTACCGCTATTGAAAGCATTAAAGGATCCATCAGCAGCAATTTTGCCCGCCTGGGCGCCAATACTTTCAGCATACGGAATCATTCCATGCGTTTTCACGGAGGTGACGGCGAAAGAGGGGTTGATTATCGTAACATCACATATCGTGAAGCGCTGGATTTCAAGGAGAGATACAGTTTCCCGTCAACAGTTTCGGTGTACACCAGGGGGACGGGCACAGCCACTGTAAAATATAAATCGGAAAAGAGCAACCCCAACATCAGTATCATCGGTGTGGATGAGAATTACCTGACCACCACGGGATATGATCTGGGACTGGGGAGGAATTTCAGCCAGACGGAGCTCTCGAAAGGTTCATATGTCACTATCATCGGAAGTGAAATTGTAAAAAGGTTATTCAAGAACAGCGAGGATCCGGTCGACAAGCTGATCTCCATCGGTCCGGCCAAATTTAAAGTCATTGGAGTCCTTGCGGAGAAAGGCAGCAGTATGGGATTCAGTGGCGACAACAATTGCCTGATCCCGCTCCAAAGCCTCCGACAGTTTGTTGCAGGAACCGAGCTTTCCTATACCATCAATGTCATGACCCATGACTCGCGGTCAGTCGACGTTGGAATCAGCGAAGCAAAAGGTTTGATGCGCACTGTGCGAAAGGTGCCCCTCGGGGTAGATGATAATTTTGAGATCGAGAAAAGCGATAATCTGGCCCGCATGCTTCTGGAGAACATACAGTATGTTACGCTGGCCGCTACCATCATAGGTCTGATCACTCTGTTGGGGGCTGCTATCGGCCTGATGAATATCATGCTGGTCTCTGTTACGGAGCGGACCCGGGAAATCGGCATCAGGAAGGCCATCGGTGCCACAAGTAAGGTGATCAGGGACCAATTCCTGGTTGAAGCCATTGTAATCGGACAATTGGGTGGTGCTGTGGGCATTATTCTGGGCATCCTGATCGGGAATCTGATGTCGCTGATACTCGACAGTCCGTTTGTTATTCCATGGCTGTGGATATTCTCGGGTGTTATGCTTTGTTTCGTTGTCGGCATGGTGTCGGGGATCTTCCCTGCCATGAAGGCTGCCCGTTTAGATCCGATTGAAGCCTTAAGGTATGAATAATTCCTCCCGAGAAGCATATGGCGAAATGCCCGGCTAAAATATACACTATCCTTCTGCTCGCCGCGGTAATTCTATGGCCAGCGTGCAATCCCGCACGCAAACTGGGGGATCAGGAATATCTGCTGGTCAAAAACAAAGTGACACTCATGAACAAATATGCTGATGCAGGTGAGATCAGCGACTTCATCAAGCAGACAAAAAGCAGGAACCAATGGGGGACTTATTTGCGACTGAGAATTTACAATCTGTTCAACAAGGGAAAAGACAATAAATCCAAAGCATGGATCCGGCGTACCCTGGGATCTGCCCCGGTCATCCTGGATACCGGAATGGCAGATCAGTCGGTGAAGCAGATCGGGCTTTATCTCGACAGCAAAGGTCACTTCAATTCAAAAGTGAGCAGGGAAATCACTTATGACTACAAAAACAAAAAGCACCAGGCGATGGTGCACTACAGAATTACCGAATCGAAACCATATTTCATCAGAGAGATCAGATATTCCATCAAGGATCCTACCCTCAACGCATTCATCCTTTCGGACAAGCCCCGCACTCTGATCAAAAAGGGGGAACAGTATAATGCGGACATTCTGGCTGCTGAGCGTGACCGGATCACGGATGACCTTCACAACCTGGGATATTATTATTTTGATGCCAGCCACATCCGGTATAAGATTGACAGTAGTTTCGGAACGCATGAACTTGACCTGAAAATCGAAATAACGGACCCCCTTGTTCCTGATGCGAACAAACCGGACTCGATGGTGAGGGGGAGTCACAAGCGGTATTATATCCATGATACTTATGTCATCATGGACCCGGACCAGAGAGCGGCGGATACGATCCCTTACGACACCCTTCGGGTGGTGGTCCCCCACCGAAAAAAGGAAAATCCTCCCCGTGTGTATTATGTATTATATCATGATAAGCTGAAGATAAAACCAAAAACCCTGACACAGCAGATCTTTGTCGACAGCGGTGATTTTTACCGTTACAAAGATGCAGAGAAGACCCACAAGCAGTTGTACGATCTTCGTGTGTTCCGATCGGTCAACATTCTTTTTGATCCGGCAGCAGCAGGGTCAGGTCCGGGTTTGCTGGATTGCAAGATCAAATTGTCAAGATTACCGATTCAGGCCTTTTCTGCAGAAACACAGGTTACCAACCGGGGCGGGAACCTGGGCACTTCAGCGGGTTTGGTTTATACCAACAGAAATTTGTTTCGTGGTGCTGAAATCCTTCAATTCAAGCTCAACGGAGCATTTGAAATCGAAAAGCTGAGTTTCAGTACAAGCGCTGAAGACCGTGCTATCCAGGGCATTCCCTTTTTCAATACGATAGAGGCAGGGACCGAACTGAACATTCGCTTTCCAAAGTTCATTCTTCCTGTGAAACAAGAGAAATTCTCAAAAAATTTCAGGCCCAAAACAAATGTTTCCTTTGGCTTCAATTACCAGCAGAGGGCGGATTTCACGAGGTATGTGAGCAAGGCTTCATTTGGTTACGAATGGAAGGAATCGTCCGCTAAGACCCATTACCTGATCCCGTTGGAGCTCAACTCTGTGATCATCAATCCCGACTCCCTTTTCAGTCTGGTTATCGAATCCATGCCTGACAAGATCATGCAGAATACTTATAAAGATCACATTATTTCATCCATAAAGTACAGCTACATATACAATACCCAGGAAATAGGAAAAAACGTTGACTTCATGTATTTCAGGGGAAATCTTGAAATGGCGGGCATCCTCTTCTGGTTATACAATACGGTCAGGGGAAAAAGCGGTGCTTACAGTCTGTTCGACATACCCTATTCCCAGTTTGTCCGCTTTGACCTCGATTACCGGTATTATTTTTATCCCGGAGGGGACCAGTCACTGGCCAGCAGGATTGCCATTGGAATGGGTGCACCACTAACCAAAAAGAATGTGCTTCCGTTTGAAAAGTATTTTTACCTCGGAGGAAGTAACAGCATGAGGGGCTGGCGCCTTCGCACTTTAGGGCCAGGCTCATACGACGAGAGCGATACGGTAAGGGTTGACAACATCGGCGACATCGGTCTTGAGATGAACCTGGAGTATCGCTTCCCTATCTACAAGTATTTCAAAGGTGCAGCTTTTATAGATGCCGGTAACGTTTGGCTGCGTAAGTCAAACGAGCTGTACCCCGGAGGGGAATTCAGTTTCCGGCGCTTTTACAAGGAGATCGCTTTCGATGCGGGTTTGGGCCTTCGTATTGATTTCGGTTTCTTCCTGATCCGTCTTGACGGAGCGATTCCATTGAAAGATCCACGCTTGCCTGAAGGCTCAAGGTGGGTTTTCCAGAATGATCGAAAGATCAAAATACTGGGCAACCTGGGCATCGGATATCCCTTTTAATATGGATCCCGGGAAACTTGAAACAGCACTAGAGAAAGCTTTTGAGCATCCTCCCACTGATGGGCAGCGGGAAGCCATGAAACATTTATCCCGCTTTGTAGCTGAAAGGGAAGGCCAGGATGTTTTCATACTGAAAGGTTATGCGGGTACCGGAAAAACTAGCCTGGTGTCAGCGCTTGTCAGGGTGCTTCCCGGTTTCAGAACAGGAACCGTGTTACTGGCGCCGACAGGGAGGGCCGCAAAGGTCATCAGTTCATATTCGGGTAAAGCTGCCGCGACGGTTCACCGCAGGATTTACCGCGTTTTTACGTCAGAGGACGGGCAATTGCGCATGAGTCTGCAACAGAACATGTACCGCAACACCCTGTTTCTTGTGGATGAAGCCTCCATGATCAGCGACGGAGGGAATGGTGAACAGGGAATGTTCAGCGGATCGCGACTGCTTGAAGATCTGATCACCTATGTGCGGTCGGGAGAATCATGCAACCTGGTCCTGATCGGTGATACGGCCCAGTTGCCTCCCGTGGGCATGGAAGAAAGTCCGGCCCTCGACACCGCATATCTTCAGGCTTCTTACCAGGTGAAGATCTGGGAGGAAGAGCTCACTGAGGTGGTCCGTCAGGCCAGGTATTCCGGAATCCTCAGCAATGCTACTGATATCAGGGAGATGATCACGAAGGGGAAATCCAGTCCGCCATTTTTCCGGCTTGATTCCTTTCAGGATGTGGTATCGATCAACGGAATTGATCTTGAAGATGCCTTACAGCAGGCATTTTCCTCTGGAGAGAGGGAAGACACCGTCCTCATCTGCAGGTCGAACAAAAGAGCCAACATCTTCAATAAGGAAGTCCGACAGCGCATTTTGTTTTATGAAGCCGACCTGAATGCGGGAGATCTCATCATGGTGGTTCGGAACAATTACTTCTGGTTACCGGAGGAATCTCCTGCCGGATTTTTGGCCAATGGTGACATTCTTGAAGTGCTGCGTGTCAGAAAAACCCAGGAATTGTATGGATTCCGCTTTGCTGATGTTCAGATCAGAATGATAGATTATCCCGAAGAAAAAGACATGGAGGTCAGGGTTCTGTTAGATTCACTTTGGGTCAACGGGCCGGCCATGCCCTGGACAGAAATGAAAAGGCTGTATGACGAGCTTATGAAGGATTTTTCCGATCTCCCTTCAATGGCTGCCCGCAGGAAGAGCGTCAGAAACCATCCTTGTTATCAGGCACTGCAAATTAAGTTTTCTTATGCGCTAACGGGTCATAAATCACAGGGGGGACAGTGGAAATATGTTTTCATCGAGCAAGGGTATCTCACCGAAAACATGCTCGACAAATCCTTTATGAGATGGCTGTACACAGCGGTGACCCGTGCAACAGTTAAGCTGTTTCTGGTGAATTTCTCCGATAAATTCTTTGCATCCCGCTGATTCAAGCGGTGATCAGTGCAACAGCATAGGCCGTGATGCCTTCACCCCTGCCTATGAAGCCCATTTTTTCAGAGGTCTTGGCTTTGACGGAAACGCAAGCAATTTCGACGCCCAGTAATGTTGCGATCTTCCTTCTGATCTCATCTGCATAGGGCCTTATTTTGGGGGCTTCGAGGCTTACTGTGGTATCCACATTCATCAGTTCATACCCTTCATTTCGCAGGAGTGACATGGTTTGCTGAAGCAGGATGCCCGAATCTATTCCTTTGTAGCGCTCATCGGTGTCGGGAAAATGGGTGCCGATATCCCCGAGTGCTGCAGCACCCAACAGTGCGTCGCAAATGGCGTGGAGCAAAACATCCGCATCCGAATGACCCACTGCGCCTTTGGGGGATTCAACAGAAACACCACCAATGATCAGCGGTCTGCCCGGCTGCAAAGCATGTGTATCGAAACCAAATCCGATGCGGAAAGCCTTATTCAGTGCCTTTGTTCTTTTGAATCTTGTCGAAATCAAAAAGGAGGGTGAACCTCAGGGTGTTCTCCAGGGGATTCCTGGTTTCCACCGGAATCAGGTAGGCGAAGTCAAGGCCGAAGACACTATAACGGAGTCCAGCACCCAGGGTGATGAACTTGCGGGCACCTTTTGTGGAAGCTTCGTGAAAGTATCCGGTGCGCACGCTGAACTGCTTGTCATACCAGTATTCCATTCCAATGGCCAGGTTGATCTCACGCATCTCTTCGCCAAATCCTCCCGGAGCATCGTAGAATGACTGCAACATTCCGGTCACGACAGACACGTTTGGATCGCGGCCTTTGTCAATAATCAGGTTCCCTTCGGTATCACGCTCATAGCGGCCGAGACTGTCGGTTTTATAGGATGGCATAGTGGGAACCAGCAATTTGTTCAGGTCTACCATGACCGCCAGAGAGTTTTTGTCATCAAAATTATAGAGGAAAGACGGTCCCAGTCTGAGATTGATCGGAATAAAATCGCGCTCCAGATTTTCCGTGTAGGATATCTTGGATCCGATGTTTGAAATATTGAGGCCGAAACCAACATTGGCGTTGCGCTTCCCGATCTCCAGGGGCTTATTATACATGATGGACACATCGGCAGCAACGGATTGACCGGCTTTTGAAGCAGCGCCGCCCACGAAGATACCCCCTGTGAGGTTAGAGTAAATATAACGCAGAGCGATGCCTCCGCTGAAATTATCAGTAAACTTATAACTGTATGAAGCGTCCACGGCAAACTCATTCGGTTTGTAACTGCCGATATCCTGACCCTGTTCATTGGTAAAATTGATATTTCCCAGTGAAAAATAGAGCAGGGAAGCTGCAACGACCTGACGCTCATTGATCCTTTTATAAAGACCCAGATAGGCGAGGTTGATATCGGTAACCAAACCCCTGAGCCAGGGACTGTAGGATACCGCTGCTCCAAAATCCTTCTCGATGAAGGCAAACTTGGCCGGGTTCCAGTGCATGCTGTTGGCATCAGCAGAAGAGCTGACCCCGGCATCACCCATACCTCCGCCACGTGCATCGGGCGCAATCATCAGAAAGGGAACCGCAGTGGTGATGGTGTTGATCTTGTTTTTAAGCAGGTCGTTTGTCTGAGAACTCTGGCTATAAATCTGGCTGCTCATCAGTCCCAGGGCAAGGAAAACAAAAAATCTGATTTTCATTAGGATAGGATTCAGGAAAACACAAAATTTCTAAATCGGGTGCAAATATAACGAAAAAGCCGTAATTATATTGTCAGCGCCATCGGGATACGGCAGATGTGCTATAAATGAGGTTTTTACTCCGTTCTCACCAGTTTTCCGGTGTATTGTCTGAAGGCTCCTGCGGCATCCAAAAGCTTAACAGTATAAATATAGATTCCTGCACGGATGGCGGAAGCATTGTTGTCTGAGCCGTCCCAGACTGTACAAACCTGTATTCCGTCACCCGGAAGGAGTTTTTCTTCATGGGAATAGAGTGTTCTTCCATCCGTCGATTTGATGGTGAGCTGTACCCACTGGATGAGGGCAGTTTCATTTCTGTCAAAACAAAAATACACCAGATCTGAGGATGGGTTGGGAAATACACTAAGGTGGTTCAGGGAAATATCATGTGTATTGCTGACATAAAAATCCAGGACTGCTTCACCGGGATAGTTCAGCACATCCCAGGCCCGTAGCCTGATCTGGTGCTGCCCTTCGGCGAGTCCCATGAGGGGGTAGGCAATATTTCCGGAATCCGGCCGGTCGGCAAGAGGCTGGAAATAATCGTTGAGCATTACAGGGTTGGCAAGATCATCATCCAGTATCATCATCAGGTCATGACCAAAACCGGCTCCGTAATAATTGATCCCGTCCTCATCCTGAATATCAGCAATCAGCCTGGCATCTGAGCGGCACAGTCCCTGATCCCTGAAGGAGCGGTCGTTCAGGTAGAGTGCAATCTCAGGACCCTGTCCGTTACCGGATGGATTGATTCCCGTATTGATCAGGCGCAATGAAGTATCCGTTGCGCAGGCATCCCTGTCCACACTTTTGGCGTACATACTGATCCTTGCATTTCCGGGCCTGAAAGAAACATCGGCAGGGAGTGTAAAGCTTGCCCTGAAAACCCCGTCTTTGACAGTGAACAATCCGCGGTAAACAACATCAGTCTGACTGATGAATGGATCGGAATAGCTGAAAGGATCATTCGCCAGGGTGTAAATTGTTTCCGGCTTATCAAAAACCGTGAGTTGGATCAGCCCGCTAAAATCACTGATAATGATGCCATTCTTGTCCCTAACGGACCCAACCAGGCTTTGCTGATATGCAGCCAGAAGGCTGTCGCCCGAGGCGTGGATGCTGTCGCCATTCAGGCTGTCGATCCTGATATCATATTCGGGAAAAGCCAGTTTCATGGCAGGGTCTCCGAGCAATGTGAAGTTCTGTATATATACTCCCAGTCCTGTCCTGACTTTTCCTTTCATGACAATATCACCCAAACGGTGGGAGCTCCCGGGATCAAATGCCGCCCTGATCACATTAGTATTGATGATCATGTTGGAATGTGCAAAAGCCACACGGGTGGTCGAAAGAATTGAAATCGCGCCCCCCCCCGGGTTCAGGATCACGTGTTCCCCGGCCGATTTATGGGCAGGATTATCGTATCGGCTGAACTCGCAGGAAGCCGTTACAAACACCGGGAGGTTAAAAAAATTATCCCATTGTTCGATCATGGCCATATCCACCAATCCCTCTTCCGCAAGTCCGGTTTCTCCGCCATGCCCTGTATAATTGACCAGGAGCGCGCCCGATCGCATGCGCTTTTGCAGAGCATCATTAGCCCCCGGATAGCGGGGTCCTAAAATGGTATGCTCCTGCTGATAAGCATCCAGGTATATTTTGTGGAGATTGATCCCGTAATTCAGACTATCCGTCAATCCGGCCAGTATCTCTGCCTGTTTCAGATGAAGGTTGCCATCTTCATCATCGGCAATGAAGCATACATCGTTTCTCCAGTCTGAGAAATTGGAAATCTGCCAGGGCTCCGGATGAAGGTCCGGAGGCAGGAGATCCGTTTCGCTGCTATACCTTAGAATTTTATCCACAAAAACGGCTGCTTCCGACGGGGTTTCAGCTGGCAGTCTTCCGATCGCTGCATCTACGAGCCCGGAAGCATTTGGACCCTCACCGACATCAAGGAGGACAAAATAATCATCAGATACAAAAGAAGCTGTGGGCGTCCAGGAATTGTAAGTCTGATAGGTCGGAACATAATTGCTGTTGGGAACCAAACGATCAAGATAATCGTAGGAACCGTCGCCAAACAGCAGAATGTAATGCGGAACCAATGAGGAGTCTCCCTCTGCGCGCACATACAACATCCTGATAAAATCCCTGATGGCCGTCGGATCCTGCTGGCCTGAAGAGAATTCATTATATATTTCACGGGGGGTTGTGATCAACACATCATAACCATCCGTATTCCGCCTGAAATCCGCCAGCCGTTGGGCCTCCGGCATGAAGTCGGGATGTGAAATGATGATCATGTCCGGAAATGCGGTCGCATGAAGATCCTGATTCGGAACAGATCCTATTAATTCAACAGTATTGAATATACTTTCATCAAACACGACATACTCAAATACGGTATCGCCGCTATCTGTAAATGAAGCCGTAGTCCCTGTCCACTGCAGTGGGATTTCCCTGACATCCCAAGGCTGAGCAATTCTCCAGAGACGCGCATTCGCCGGCACATCCTCAATTTCGTACAGAACGTGGCCTGACAAGCCTGGATTTCTGAATGCCAGCACCCCACCCCGGAAACGAAGGTGTGAAGTGACTTCAGCTTCGATGTAATTGAGCCATGCAGTGGAAAAATCATCAAAAGGCAGATACTCCAGCAGAGGATCCAACTCATCACCTTCCGGAATCACGCTGAGTTTCAGGAGGGATGTTTTGCAATAATCCGTGTTGACGTTGAGGTCGACCGGATTCACCTTATTGATAACAGTCGTATCACCGGCACTTACTTTGAAATAACTTGTATCCAGACTTCTTACGCCCACCTGGACCCTGATCCGGGCAGGACTTGCTGTATCTGCGTCAGGAAAATGAAAGGAGTACTGCCTTTGGGTAATCTGGTTGAAAACCTCACCGAACCATACTTTTCCGGTCTTCATCAGGTTCAGCGAATCCAACTCATGATACTGATAAGCGATATAGCTCTTAACCACAGTATCTGCAATCAGGACAGGATTCCATGTGGGGAATGTCATGGCCGGTTGCCCGGAATAATTGATAAAGTATACGGAATGTTCAGTGTAATAGTTCTTATAATGCCTGAGGTACTGCTGCAGGGTGTCATAAACCCATACCACCGGTCCTTCGGCGTAGAAAACGACCCCTTCATCTGCCTGATCAATTAAGGCATTTCCGCCGTCAATCAGTAAACGGGGGACCTCTGTCAGGTCGTCCGGTCGCTCATAAGTGGTCAGCTCGGGCAACATACTTCCGCCGTGCCCGAATACCCTGATTTTATCACCCTCTATCGGCGAGGTAAACCCCATGGCCAGAAGATCCTGGTAACTTATCTTATAAATGCCGGTATTTCTGATCCCGATACTGAACCAGTTGCCCCCGGCCAATACAGAATGGGCGGCGTATGCCTTTTGCGGCAGTTTTTGTGCGTCCCAGCGTGAGCCATAAAATGGACTGTTATCTTGTGCACTCAGTGCCATACAGGACAACATCACCCATAAGGTCAATACTATTCTGAAGGGGCCGCGTGGGGAGCGCATAGATCAGTATTATCGGAGGATGACCAGTTTCTCAATTTGTTCGGAATAGCTGCCATCCTGATCACGAACCCTGAGTTTATATAAATATACACCTTTCCCGATAGGATCTCCGTAATCGTCGAGTCCATCCCAGGGAATAGGTTCCGCGCGGTATCCATTAGTTTGCACCCAGGTCGAGATGGTTTTAACCAGCTTTCCGCTGATAGTAAAAATCTGTACCTGTACATCCAGCCCGCAACAGGGTCGGTTGTGTTCAAACCAGAATTCAGTATAGGTAGTGAACGGATTGGGATAATTCAAAACGTGATCGAGGGCAAGTTCAGCGCTCTCGGCCACGACAAAATCGATGCTCCTTTCTGAAGAATTGTTGTATGTATCCCATACTTTCAGTTTGAGGGTGTGGGAGCCTTCATCAAGTTCATAGAAGGGATACCTGATCGCTCCCGACTGATAGGTGTTAAGGTCAGATTCATAGTAATCATTCAAAACATAAGTCCTGTCTGTATTGCCATCAAGTACAGCGGCAATATCATGACCTATCCCGCTGCCTACTGTATTCATCCCGCTGCTGTCAGACACTTTAGCAAACAAAACGGGGTCAGGGTCAGTGATCCCGCCAGAAACGAAGCGCTCATTATTCATATACAGTTCTATCTCCGGACCGGCCATATCCGTAGCACTGTTATTCTCGGTGCCTCCCATGGTGAAATTGTTGTAATAACCGGCAGCATCAGAATGTTCGGTTCTGGCGTAAAAACTGAATTTCCCCTTTCCATAGTGATAGGCAATATCTTTGGGCACCATGAAAGTGAAGCTGAATTCACCCGCGGTTACACTTGCTTTTCCTTTATAAACGATGTTTTTCTGCAGATAGAAGTTTTGAGGGTAGCCTTCATCATTTCCTCTTGAGGTGACCAGTGATTTTTTGTCGAGGATCATGGGGAACAAAAGTCCATTGAAATCCGTTAGCTTAGTTCCGTTTACATCACGTATCTCGCCGGAAACGGTTACCTTTTCCAGTGCTTTGACGGTATCCGCCAGTCCGGCCAGTGCCTGATGGTTAATGGCAGTTGTCACCACCTGGTGCTGCGGATAGGCCAGTTTCAGTGCGGGATCTCCCAGGAGGGAGAAATTGGCAATGACCGATGAACACCCATAGTTATTCTTTGCGCTTCTGACCACGTCGCCCATAGCGGGGTATCGATTACCGCTGGATGCCAGCACATAGTTGTAGAAGCGCATATTGAGTTCCGAATTGGAGCCCGAAAAAGCGAGGCGGGTGGTTGTAAACAGGCCGATACCACCACCGTCCGGATTCAGGAACACATACTCCCCTGCCGAAGTCCGCCCGGGATCATCAAAGCGGCTGAATTCACAGGTGGCTGTAACAAAGAAAGGCAGATTGCAGGCATTGGTAAATCCGTTGATATCTGAAACCGTAAGAATGCTTTCATGTGCCCATCCTACTTCACCTCCGTGCCCGATATAGTTCATGATCAGGCTTCCTTTTTCCACACGCTTCTTAATGGCATCCATCACATCAGGATACTTTTGTCCGCCCGGTGTCGACTCCTGTACATAAGCATCCATATATATTTTATCAATATTGTACACAGGATATACCGTATCAATTTTTCTGGCGATGGCTTCGGATTCAGCCAGGAAGTTTTCTCCGGATTTATCAGAATCATCCGCCACGAAGCACAAGACATTTCTCCAGTCTGCCAGGTTGGCTTTACCTGTTCCGGAGCCGACACAGCCGGCTTCATCACAAAGTCTCAGGTCGCGGGAGGCATAAGCCAGGATTTTATCCACTGCTTGTCCGGCCTCCTCAACCGATGCCACAACCAGGCGACCGATTCCGATATCGAGGTTCCCGCTGTATCCGCCGGCTTCATGATCATCAAGAAAACCGAAATAGTCATCGGTCAGAAAGGAGGCCGTGGGGGCAATGGAATTCGGTGTTTGCCAGGTTACAACAAAATTGGTATTGGCGCTGAGACGGTCGAGCGGATCATAGGAACCATCCCCGAAAAGCATAAGGTATTTGGGCAGCAGGCTCGTATCGGCTCCTGCCCTGTCATAGAACATTTTCATAAATGACCGGATCGCCGTAGGATCCTGAATTCCTGAAGAAAACTCATTGTAGACCCAATCCGTAGTCACAACCGCAACATCCATAAGGTCAGCATTCCGGTGATGGTCTGCCAGACGATAGGCCTGTATCATGAAATCCGGATGAGAGACAATGATCATATCCTGGGCTGACATGGAGTGCAGGTTCTGATTACTGACCCTTTCCCTGAACTGGGGTTGGTAGTAGCCGCTGCCATTGTGGGCTATAAACTCGAGCAGAGAATCAGTCTCCAGCTTAAAAACCCTGTTGCTGCCTGAAAGCGAGGCATCTACCTTCATAACGTTAAAAGGATCCGTCACATTCCAGATCTCGGCTCCGGAAGCATTGCCGAGGGTAAATTCGCTGATCCCCTTTTTCCGGCTGTCACCGTTCCGGAAGGCCAGCTGACCTGTAGTATAGTTCAATGCCGCTTTGTAATTCAGGTTGAAATAATTCAGCCAACCAACGGCAGTTGAGGATGAGCCTTTATAATAGACGATTCTGATGGTCACGGGCGAGACAGAAGAAATCTGCATGCTGTCTTCTTTGACCGAAGCATAAACCGAAGTATAATCTGTCGGCACTGCGGGCATGGAGCGCGTCAGCACTTTAGAGCCGTTCATATAAACCTCGAAATAACTGGTACTGTTGAATGAACGGGCGAGGAAAGCGGTCTTAAGCCGGAGTGGCTCACCTGCAATTATATTGGGAAGATAATACTGATATGTATATTCAGTTTTCAGGTCGAAAACCTCACCATACCATTCTCTGCCCGATTTGATCAGGTTAAGGGAGTCCTTTTCGTGAAACAGGTATGCATCGTAGGTGTTCACGCTGTAGGTTGCCGGCAGGGCCGAGGAAGCCTGAAGCCCGATCCGCCTGCCCGGATAGGAGCCGCTCGTAATAAAGTATGATGCATGCCTTGAATACTTATTCAGTTGATGATCAAAGCGGTTTTTAACGGTATCATAACTCCAGTCAACAATGCCTGTAGCATAGAACAGAATATAATCGCCCTCATTGAAAACCCCGTCGCTCTCACCGGCTACATAGATGGCAATCTCCTGCAGGTCATCGGGCCGGTAAACGGAGTTATCCTCAGGCAGCATTTTTCCGCCGTTGCCATGGATCCTGATATTCCGGGGATCAAGTCCTGAGACATTCATACCGAGATTTTGCAGATCAGCATAAGTAATCTGATAGATTCCGGTGCTGCTCACGTTCATCCTGTACCAGTCTCCACTGGCGAGAACGCTTTCGCTTGCAAACGACCAGGCCTTGTTGAGCTTATTACCGTAAGAATAATCGAAGCTCAGATCAAACTGAGTGAGCTTTTCAACATTTCCGCTCAGTGGATTTTTTCTGAACGGAAGAACCCTCAGGGATACAAAATCCTGCTTTCTTTCAGTAACTATTTCAGCCATAACCTGAGCCTGATCCGTAAGAGCAGAAATATCAGGTGCAAAGGGCAGCTCAGGGCCTTGCAATGGCTCATATACAGCGTTGATTATCTGAACCTTAACATCAGAAGCACCGGATGCTGCCCCGATGCGTTCGTAGTACCAGGGCAGGTCGCCTTCATCAAAAGCCATCGCACCGTCGAACCAGAGCAAAGTTTTTTTATGGCCCGATGTAACTTTTGTATCCTGTCCGTATTTCCAGTCGAGTTTACGGGAACCGCCGTTACGCACCTGGGACGAAGCACTTAAAAAGCTAATTGTCAATAAGATAACTAAAAATCCGCGCACAGAGTAAATCAGCATATGGGTAGGTGTTTCGGATACAAAGTTAGTAAATCAGGTATAATGGCCGTTTTTGATGGATTGACAAGCTTCACAGAGTTTTTTTCAGTGCATTTGAAACCAAATCAGAAAAACTAAAGTATAAATCCTAAAAAATATTTTCAAGTTGATACCACAAATAAAAGATTTGTATCTTTGCTTGGGAATTTTTGGAATATCTAACGATAGGGATGAGATATTATTGTATTCTGGTTTGAATCATAAAGCGGTGAAATTCAATCAGAAAATACAATATGTCTTTACAATTTAACACGAAAAACTACATGAGAAAACCGGTACGACTGATTCTGATAGCAGTTTTATTGCTTTCAGTAAAAATGGCAGGGGCGCAGGATCCGCATTTTTCGCAGTATTATGCCAATCCGCTCTACCTGAATCCGGCGTTTGCAGGTACCACCTTATGCCCCCGCCTCATATTGAACTTCCGTGACCAGTGGCCAAAGATTTCCGGGACTTACGTTACCTACAATGCTTCCTACGACATGCACATCGAAAAGATGGCAGGTGGTATCGGTTTCCTGTTCAACACCGACCGCGCCGGTGAGGGAACGTTAAACACTACGACTTTTTCACTCATGTACTCATACCGTCTTGAAGTAACCCGTCATTTTTCCATGAAGGCTGCCCTTCAGGCCACGTATTTCCAGAAATCCCTGGATTGGGAAAAACTGACCTTCCCTGATCAGATCTCCAAACAGCATGGTTTTGTTTTCAATACTGCTGAATTACAGCCGGGTGAGTTATCCAAAAAGAATGTTGACTTCTCGGCCGGGATCCTGGGTTACAGTGAAAAGTTCTTCGCAGGTGTTGCGGTACATCACCTGACCAAGCCCGATGAGGGTTTTATCAGTCTGAGCCGTATCCCGCGTAAACTGACCATACATGCAGGGGGTGTTTTTGATCTCGTGAAGAAGGTTCGCCGCAGAAGGAATTACGAGAACCCGACCATTTCTCCCAACATTCTTTTCATGCAGCAGCAGAATTTCCAGCAGCTGAATTACGGGGTGTATTTCAACCGCTATCCATTTGTAGGGGGGCTCTGGTTCAGGCAGAACTTTAAAAATGCTGATGCTTTGATCATTATGGCAGGCATTCAGGCCAGTATGTTCAAAATCGGCTATTCTTACGATCTGACGGTCTCCAAGCTGACCAATGCAACGGGCGGGGCTCACGAAGTATCATTTGCACTGCAGTTTAACTGCCGTCCGCCCCACAAACGCGCACGAGCAATAAATTGTCCGTCGTTTTAGTTAATATTACATCGAAATCAACCGAAAAACCAATATCCGCTATGAAGTTAAAGAGAGTTTTTGCAGCCCTTGCAGTTCTGGCAACCGCCATTACGCTGATGACCTCCTGCAAACAACAGGTTTCGCAAACCACGGGGTGGGCATACAATGATCCGAGAAACGGTGGTTTTGAAGTGGTGCCTTACGAGCAACAGGAAACCGGTCCCGGGCTGGTCCTGATTGAAGGTGGTACTTTTGCCATGGGTCGTACCGAGCAGGATGTGCTCTACGAATGGGACAATATCCCCAGAAGGGTCACGGTTTCTTCTTTCTACATGGATCAGACCGAAGTTCGCAACCTGGATTATTGCGAATACCTCTACTGGATCCGCCGGGTTTTCGGAGTGGATTATCCGGAAGTCTTCAACAAAAGCGTACCCGACACCCTGGTATGGCGTGAGCGCCTCGCCTACAACGAACCTTACGTTGAGTATTACCTCCGCCATCCGGCCTACAGGGACTACCCTGTTGTTGGTGTCAGCTGGGTTCAGGCCAGTGACTACTGTGCATGGCGTACCGACCGCGTGAATGAGTACATTCTCATCCGCGAGGGTATCCTCAAAATGGATCCGAACCAGCAAAACGAGGAAAACTTCAATACTGACGCCTATTTTGCCGGACAGTATGAAGGTATGGTCAAAAATGACCTTTACGACATGAACCCCAATGGCTCAGGAACCCGTAAAGTCCGTATGGAAGACGGAATCCTGCTCCCCCGCTACCGCCTGCCGACCGAAGCCGAATGGGAATTTGCTGCACTCGGTCTGATCGGAAATACACTCTACGAGCGCGTTATCGAACGCAGGATCTATCCCTGGAACGGCCACATGTCACGTAACGACCGCATGAGCAACCTCGGAGATTTTGTTGCCAACTACGTGAGGGGCCGCGGTGACTATATGGGGGTTGCCGGTAACCTGAACGACGCCGCTGACATCACTGCCCCTGTTTATGCCTACTGGCCAAATGACTATGGTCTTTACAACATGGCTGGCAACGTGGCCGAATGGGTCATGGATGTTTACCGTCCCATTTCTTTCGAAGATGTGAATGAATTCCGTCCTTTCCGTGGTAATGTTTTCACCACCCAGATGCGTGACGCTGATGGAGTTGTAGAAGATAAAGACAGCCTTGGCCGCATCAGGATGCGTGAAGTGAGCTATGATCTGGATAACCTTGCCAACCGTCGCAACTACCGTCAGTCCGACAACCGCAATTACATTGACGGAGATTATACTTCTACCATTAACCAGGCTGCTGACTGGACCACCCAGGAAGACATGGAAAATGCCAAGATGTACGACTACTCACTCACCTCTATGATTAATGATGAGGCAATGGTTTACAAAGGCGGAAGCTGGAAAGACCGTCAGTACTGGATCAGTCCGGGATCGCGCCGATTCCTCGACAAGAACCAGTCAACCGCATTTATCGGCTTCCGTTGTGCGATGACCCGTGTGGGAAGCCCGGTCGGAAACTATTAAAAAACACTGATATGATTGAGAACCCCATTCTTCTGATGGGGTTTTCTTTTTTGTGAACCTATGATCCGTATTGAAGACCTACATCAACTGTATCTGAAAAACCCTTCAGTCAGCACAGATACCAGAAAAATAAAACCCGGAGATATATTCTTTTGCCTGAAAGGTGAAAATTTCGACGGGAATCAGTTCGCTCCCGCTGCTGCAACATCCGGTGCTTCCTATATTATTATTGATGATCCCGAATTCATTACTGTACCCAATTCGATACTGGTGGATGATGCCCTCATTGCCCTGCAGGATCTGGCGCGGTATCACAGGAAACAATTCAGCATCCCCCTGATCGGGATCACCGGAACCAACGGAAAAACGACAACCAAAGAACTGGTGGCTGCCGTACTTGAAAAACGCTACCAACTGGTGGCCACCCAGGGAAACCTCAACAACCATATCGGGGTTCCTTTGAGCCTGTTAAGGATAGATAGCAAAACCGACATGGCCATTATCGAGATGGGAGCCAGTCATCCCGGAGAAATTGCTGAGCTTTGTGAAATCGCACAACCCAATGCCGGCATCATCACGAATGTTGGCAAGGCCCATCTCGAAGGATTTGGAGACGAAGCCACCATTCTTGACACCAAAACAGCGCTCTATAAAAGTGTTGCCGGGCGAAAGGGCGTAATCTGGGTCAGCACCCGGCAAGAGGCCTTGAAGAAAAGGGCAGCAGGCTTGAATACTATATTGTATGGCGATGGTCCGGAAGCCTCTTTCCCGTCGATGCTATGCCAGGCAGATCCGTTTACTGAAATTGCCTGGGGTGAAAATTACCGTCACCGCATTCAAACCCATCTTGCCGGATCATGGAATTATGAGAATATCATAGCTGCCGTTGCGATCGGACTCTATTTCGATGTCAGCCCCGGGGATATCAATTCAGCACTTGAAAGTTACCATCCTTCCAATATGCGCAGTCAGGTTCTGCAAACCGGATCAAACACAATCATTCTTGATGCCTACAACGCCAACCCCAGCAGCATGCAAGCGGCCATTGAACACTTCAGGGGCGTTTCTGCTGAAAATAAAATGCTGATTCTGGGAGATATGCTGGAATTGGGTAGTGGTTCGGATGCAGAGCACTTAAAGATACTTGAACTGGTCAAAAACAGCAGGTTCAAGCAGGTGATACTGGTCGGGCCGCAGTTCAACGCTTTAACGAAAGATCCGGAAATGCTGACTTTCAGCAATACACAGAAAGCCTCTGAATGGCTTCAGAAGAACCCACCCGAAGGCGTGCACATACTGATCAAGGGCTCGCGCGGTATTGGTCTGGAACGCCTGCTCGATTCATTTCCTCATGACTGATGCCGGTTCGACATATCAGGTGATTGGCCTGATGTCGGGAACCTCACTTGATGGCCTCGATATCGCCCTGTGCAGTTTCGGTCTGACTGAAAAAAACAACTGGGATTATCGAATCCTTAATGCCGAAACCCTCCCATATAATGATGAATGGAGGACAAAGCTGAAGAACGCCTTCCTGATGAATGCAGAAGAACTCTGCAGTCTCAGTTTCAGTTTCGGGCAATACTGTGGCCTTGCTGTAAAAGATTTTCTGCAGCGACATCGTCTCAAGGCAGATCTTGTGGCTTCCCACGGACACACGGTTTTTCATCGTCCTGATCAGGGATACACCCTACAGATCGGACAGGGAAGTTCCATCGCTGTTAACTGCGGAATAACCACAATTTATGACTTCAGGTCACAGGATGTTGCCCTGGGTGGTCAGGGAGCCCCGCTGGTCCCGGTGGGGGATCATCTGCTGTTCGGTCAGTATGATGCCTGCCTCAACCTGGGTGGCTTTGCCAATATCAGCATGACTGACAAGCAGAAACGAATTGCCTGGGATATCTGCCCGGCCAATATAGTTCTGAACAAACTGGCAGAAGAGCGCGCGCTGAATTATGATCCCGATGGCCGTCTCGCTTCCGCGGGCTGCTTAATACCTGAAATGCTTGAGAAACTTGAAGCCCTGAAGTATTATTCCGGGCCTGCACCCAAATCCCTTGGGAGGGAATGGCTTGAACAGGAAGTTGTGCCAATTTTAAACGAATACTCCGGGGAAAGGACGGAAGACCGCCTGGCTACCGTATGCAGGCATATTGCGAACCGGATCTGTCATGATGCGTCACGTCACGGGAGAAAAGGCACAATGCTGATCAGCGGTGGTGGTGCAAACAATGAATTCCTGATCCGTCTGATACGGGAAGCTTATTCGGGTCAGCTGAAAATTGCCGAACCTCTTGTGAGGGATTTCAGGGAAGCCCTGATCTTTGCATTTCTCGGATTGCTTCGGATGCGCGGCGAGGTCAATTGTCTGGCCAGCGTCACTGGCGCCGTCAGGGATCATTCCTCTGGCACCATGTGCTTTGCAAACAAATCAAATCATGACCAAAACGAGCAATGATGATCGATAAACTGAATGATTTTCTGCATCTCAGCTATTTTGAGAATGAAGTATGGCACTACCTGCTCTTCGCCGGTATAATCCTGGCCGGGTTTATATTTAAAAAACTGCTGGCCAGAGCATTAGGGTTCATTATTTATCGTCTCTTCCGCAAGCAGGCACAGGGACTGAGCGTTAAACAGTTCTACCAGTTGACCCGCAAACCACTGGGGTTCTTGCTGCTTCTGGTCTTCATTTATATCGGCTGTGAACAGATCAGGTTTCCGGAAAGCTGGGATCTTGCACCAGTGGATGAATTCGGTCTCAGGATGGTACTTCTGTATGTTTTCGAGATCACTGTCCTCAGCACGCTGATATGGCTGGGTATGCGGATTATCGACTTCCTGGGGCTGATTTTCCTGGCCCGGGCCGCCGGTGACCAAAGCAGAATGAACGACCACCTGATCCCTTTTGCTGTTGATATTCTGAAAATCATCGTTATCGTTCTTGGCATCTTTATCATCCTGGGAAGTGTTTTTGATCTGAATATCGGGTCCCTCATCGCCGGTCTCGGGATCGGAGGTCTGGCGGTTGCCCTGGCAGCCAAAGAAACTCTGGAGAATCTTTTCGGCTCCTTCACCATTTTTCTTGATAAACCTTTCACAGTGGGGGACTGGATCAGGGTTGGTGAAACTGAAGGGATAGTGGAGAAAGTCGGTTTCCGCAGTACAAGGATCCGCACTTTTGAGAGGAGCTTTGTCACCATTCCCAATAAGAAGATGATTGACGCTGAACTGGACAATATGACCATGAGAACGTCTATGCGCGCGAGGTTCAACTTAGGGCTCCGCTACGACACTTCTGCGGATACCCTGAAGAAAATCATGAAGGAGGTTGGACAAGCCATCAGTGATCAGGAGAAGACCGACGAATATTTCGTTGTCAGAATGGCTGAATTTGGGCCTAGTTCATTGAATATTCTGGTGCTTTACTACGTGCTTACCGACGATTGGGACGAATTTATGAAAATCCGGGAGGCGCTGAATTTCAGATTTATGGAGATCATTCAGGCCAACGGGGCCTCCTTTGCTTTTCCCAGCACTTCCGTGTATTTTGAAAAAAATCAGGATCCTCGTGAAAGCTGAATGAATTGAAT